>JAUQXD010000075.1 GCA_030834835.1 Thermoflexales bacterium
CGGCTGATGCACCAATCCTTGATCGTCTCCGGGTTCATCCAGTTGTAGTAGACCTTCTCGAAACGCTCCGGGATGATCTTGATACGGCCATCTTCCACCGCCCGATAGGCCTTCTCGGCCAACGGCTTGATCTTCACATACCACTGCGTGGACATCATCGGCTCGATGATTTCGCCGCCGCGCTGCGCCCGTGGGATGTTAGTCGTGTACGGCTCGGTCTTGATGGTCAGGCCAGCCGCTGTCATGTCAGCCCAGAACTTTTCTCGCGCCGCAAACCGATCGAGACCTTGATACGGGCCGCCGTTTTCGTTGATCTTCGCATCCAGCGTCAGGATGCTGATGATCGGCAGATTGTGCCGTTGCGCGATGTCATAGTCCACGGGATCGTGACCCGGTGTCACCTTCAACGCGCCGGTGCCAAACTCCCGATCGACCGCGGCGTCCCCGATGACGGGAATTTCCCGGCCAATGATCGGCACGATGGCGGTCTTGCCAATCAGCCAGTTGAAGCGTTCGTCGTCGGGATGCACCGCCACCGCCGTATCGCCGAGGATAGTCTCGGGGCGGATCGTCGCCACGGGCAAATAGCCGTCTTGACCCTTGATGTAATACTTGAAGTAATACAGCGTGGCCTGTTCTTCGCTGTATTCCACTTCGATGTCGGACACGGCGGTCTTGAGGCCCGGCGACCAGTTCACGAGGCGCGTGCCGCGATAGATCAGGCCCTGATCGTACAGGCGCACGAAGGCTTCGCGCACGGCGCGGCTCAGGCCCTCATCAAGCGTGAAGCGCTCGCGATCCCAATCGGCGGACGCGCCCAGGCGGCGAATCTGATTCTGGATGATGCCGCCGTATTTGTTCTTCCACTGCCATACGCGGCGCACGAATTCCTCGCGGCCCAGTTCGTCTTTGGTGACTTCCTCGGTGCGCAGCAGATTCTTTTCAACCTGCAACTGCGTGGCGATACCGGCGTGATCCATCCCCGGCACCCACAGGGCGCGTTTGCCCTGCATGCGCGCATAGCGGATCATCAGGTCTTCGATGCTGACAAACATCGCGTGACCCCAGTGCAGCTCGCCGGTGACGTTGGGCGGCGGGATCGAGATCACAAACGGCTCGGCATCTTGATTGCGCGCCGCTTCGGGCTTGAACCAGCCGTTCTTCCACCACCAATCATACAGACGCTGCTCAGTGGCGGCGAAGTCGTAAGTCTTAGGCATTGATGTTTCAGTCATGATCGTTTCTCCTTGCCAGTCAAATGACTAATGAAAAATGACCAATGACAAAACCGTATTGGCACAGGCTTTTGTCATTATTCATTGGCTCATTGGTCATTGCAATATAAAAGCCTCTCTCATCGACAAGGACGAAAGAGGCTTCCGTGGTACCACCTTGATTCGACACACTCCCTCGCCCATATAGGGAGAGGGTGCGCGCAAAGCGCGTGGGTGAGGGTGTCGCACTCGATTGGCTGTAACGGGCCAACCCGGACCGATCTACTGTTGAGCAAGTTGGCAACTTGCCCGACGTTCAATCAATCGACTCCCGAGCGACGTTCAGCGCTGCTATCCGATGAAGGCTCTCAGCCGGTGACCCTCAATTTCTGGCGGAGGCTGCGGCCTATCAGGCCGCGCGCTTACTCTTCTCGATCAACGTCATGTCTTCAGTTGTGAGCATCGATTATAGCCGGGAAGAGAGAGTTGTCAACCAACTGATCGATTTAGCCGTACAAACTGGCTTCATACCTGCGTTTCAGTTCGCGGTCGATCTTTGGCTGGAATCTGGCAAGTTCCTGATCGATCGCCGCTGAGTCTGTCACACCCAAAATCAGTTGAGACGTCCCGCCTGGATGATTTTTCAAGGTTTCGAGTCGAAATACCGTAGGCGGATGTGTCATATCGAGGCGGCTACCTTCTAACTTTTCCGCGCGACGAATGCGTTCCAATTCGCGTGGCGGAAGCCGCCGAATGCGTTCGCGGAATTCGCCGAAGAAATCGAGTGGAACCTGGCTAAGCGCGGCGCGTCGCCAGCTGGCATGAAACGTGTCGCGCAAATGCATTTTCTCCAACAGGGCAAGCATCGCAGGTGTACCGCTGATCTGGGCCGCCAGCTGATCGGCCAGATATTCAGCCCGCTGCGCATCACGGTATAACACATGAGTCAGACCATCAGCCAGCAGCCAGACCGCCAACGAGAGTGTGGACATCACCCCATTGGCGAACATGCCAGGCAAACCGTAACGCCGACTTAGCAACGAATCAGGACGAAGCAGGCTCAGCCAATGCATCAACGTATTGAGCGCGCTCCCCACAACCAGACCACGCATCGGATCGCCGTTGACACAATGTGCGAGTTCGTGTGCAATGAGAGCAATTCGTTCTGACGGTTCTGCGATGAAAAACAACGGCAGTCCGACAAACAAGATGCGTTTGCGTTTCCAGCCAACCAGGCTCAGGCCAGCGTTGAAATCGGCATCCACAATCAGCCCGTCTATCGACCTGGCTTTCAACGCTCCCGCGATTTGATCGACGAGGGCATAGAGTTGCGGGGCTTCCTGGCGAGGTGTAATCCGGACTTCATCAGGCAGCGCAATTGGGCGTGGTCGTAATGCCCAGGCCAGGCCGATCAGTATCAGCCCGCCAAACAGACTCAGGCAACTGGCCGCACCGCTGATCACGAGAGTGAAGCCTGCTATCAGAGCAAGCAAGGTCAAAGCGTGAATACCTAAAGCCAGCAATAAGCCAACGACACGCGAGATAGATCGCGTCGGCCGAAGACGAGTGGAAGCGTTAATTTCGTCAAACAGGCGCTGTCCAAAACGTCGCCCCAATTCTATATACAGCGTATCAAATCGGCCACGCGGTTTAGCAGTTGAATCAGGTTGAACATTCCAGTCGCAGTGATCGCACCAGGAGATAAAGCCCTCTTCGGACGGAATCGGTGACCCGCAGCGAGGGCAAGTGCGTGGCAGTAAAGGCGGGGGTACGTTATCGGAGATACTGAGGGAATCTGCCATCGTGCAAATCTATAAGCGGCCTGGTGAAATCACCGGAAAATCTGCTGCAACCACGGAATACCGGCCAGGCATGCCCAGGCGGTGAGGCCCAATCGGATGGTCTTACCCGCCCACGCGGCGATGAGGAACTTCAACACCGGCATCCGAATTACGCCCGCGATCAGGCCGCCTACATCGAAGACGGGATTGGGAATCGCGCCCAGGAAGAAGATGGTCAACATCCCGTGCCGCTGCATGAAGCCGCGCAGCCAGTTATAAAAGCGGCCTTGCGGCACAATCGCTTGCCCGCCATAGCCCGCCAGGTACCCCGTCAGTTCGCCGATCGCCGCACCGGCCGCCGCCACAACGCCCACTTGCAACGGGCCATACACCATCCCGGCCGCGCACGCCACGACAAACACCGGCGCAGGGATGACCAGCGTAGCGTTGCCGATGATACTGACGACAAACAGGCCCAACAAACCGGCCTCGCCCCAGCTTTGAATTTCCTGCTGATAGCGCGTCGTCAGCCAGATAATGCCTAAACTAAGGCCGACCGCAAACACCAGAGTGAGCAGCCGGCCAAGATTGGAAGACTTTTTAGTCTCAGTAGTCATGACTGTGAGATAGGGCGGACAATGAACACCGCGCTGGATTCATTCCTTACGCAGTACGCATTACGCATCAGGTTTCTTCTTGAACTCAAAGAACCACAGGCCATACAGCCCGAACAGCGCCATGCCGCCGCCGATGAGGTAGCCTTCCGCTACGCTGGACTGTGTGACAAGAATCGCCGCCATGCCGAACGCGCCGCCGATGAGGTAGTGGATCATCACCGCCTCGCGGGTCGTAAAGCCGAGACCGACCAATCGGTGCGAGACGTGATCTTTCCCTGGCGTGGTCAACGGATTCTTGCCGCGCCGCAGCCGTGAAATGAAGACGAGCGTCGTATCGAAGATCGGCATGCCCATCACCAGCACGGGAATCATCCACGTCACGAAGGGCACGTTGGCCGGGAAGCGCAGCTTGATGCCGATGGCCGCCAGCATGAAGCCCAGAAACAGGCTGCCCGTATCGCCCATGAAGATGCTGGCCGGGTTGAAGTTATAAAAGAGAAAGCCCAGCGCCGCGCCCAGCAGCGCCGCCGCTAACGCGCCGACGTAGGTCTGGCGGCTCAGCGCCGCCGTCACCATGAAGAACGCCGCGCACACCGCCGCCACCCCGCTCGACAGGCCGTCCATGTTGTCCAGTAAGTTCAGCGAGTTGGTCAGTCCGACGATCCACACCAGCGAGACCACGAAGTTCAGCCATTCAAACGGCAGCGCGGTGACCCGGACGCCGGACAAAATCAACAGGCATGCCGCCAGGATTTGACCCAGCAGCTTCAGAATCGGCCGCAGCCCCCAGCGATCGTCATACACGCCCAGCAGCGACATGAAGGCCGCGCCGAACAAAATGGTGATCAACTGCTGAAACTCAAAGCGATCTTGAAAGATCAACAGCGTGGCGATGCTGGCGACGACGATGGCCGCGCCGCCCAGCAGCGGCATCGGGCGGGCATGGACTTTGCGCGGATTGGGGTGATCCATCACGCCCAGCCGCGGCGCGATACGGCGCGCAACAGGTGTGGCCCCAAACGCAATCAACAGTGCCCCGACAAACACCAGCAATGGAGTAAGCATGACGCGACCCTGAAAGCAGGCCGAGACGTTCAGGCTAAACGTCCCGGCGATAGTTTACGGTGTAGTGGGCGTCACCGGCGCAGTGATACCCGGTGTCCCTTGCAATTGTGCGATCAAGGAATTGATTTCGGCCTTGTTCGCTTCCGGCGCGCCGGCCAACGCCTGTTGAGCCGTTTGCAAGGCCAGATCAATCTGCCCGCTCTGCGCCAGCAAAATCGCCAGCACGCGCTGATCGTCCCACAGGTTCGGATCGCTGGCGGCCAGCTGCACGACGCGCTGCTGCGTTGCCAGCGCTTCGCCCAGCCGGTTCTGCGGGAAGTACACATTACGCGCCAGCGTCCGCAGACCGGGCAGGAAATCCGGGTGATCTGTTAAGTAAGCCAGCGTGATCGTTTCGACTTCAGTGTAGTTGCCCTGCGAGACCAGCATATCCGCCAGCCCGCCCCACGCATCCGTGCTGTTGGGATTCCATTCCATCGCCTTCTCATATTCGCGGCGAGCTGCGTCGGTCTGGCCCTGCGAGCGCGCCAGCTGCGCCCGGATCAAATACGTTTGCTCGAATTGCTGATCGAGCGCCAGCGAGTGATCGAGTTTGGCCTGAGCGTCCTTGATGAACGCATCTGCCCCGGCCGTATCACCCGCCGCGCGGGCACTGTCGGCCAGCGCCATCAACACGGTTGACCATTCATTCCACAGGATGGCATTGTTGGGGCTGAGGGTCGTGGCGATCTGGTATTGCGCGCCCGATTGATCGAGCTGGGCCTTGCGCACCGCCGGATCGGCCGCATACAGATCGGCCCAGCGGCGATACAACCGCGCAAGGTTGGCGGACTGATCGGTGTTGAGCGGATTCAAAAGCCGCGCGTTTTCCAGCACCGTTTTAGCCGCCAATAGCGAATCCTGTTTGCTCAGGCCATATGTCTGCTGGAAGGTCAACTTCAAAATGCCCGACAGGTTATTGCCGGCCGTTGCCAGAATCGATTGACCCTCTGGCGCCTGCGAGGCCTTTTCCAGATAAGCCGCGCCCAGCCACAGGTAATAGAAGTCTTCGTCGGGCGCCAGTTCCAGCACCCGCTTATAGTGGGCGATCGCCACATCCCACTGGCCCTGCGAGCGCAGCGGATCGGCCTGCTTGTAGATGGTGTCGGCCCGGATAGAGTTGAGATTGGTCGTTACCACCAGCACGATGACGACAATCACCACCGGCACGCTGACGGCCAGACCCCAGTCGCTGGCCGTCTTGCCCTGCCAGGTGCGCGCTTGAACCATCGACAGCGCGGCGATGCCCAGCATGATCAGCAGCACGACCACATAGAACGTCGCCAGCAGACCGCCTACGGTTTCAGCCAGCGTCAGCAATTCTTTGACGCGCTGCGCATATTGATCGAGCGTAGTGATCTGCGTGCCCTGGATGATTTTGCCCAGGCTCAGCAGGGTGCCGGCATGCATCAGCCAGAACGTCAACGCCAACCCGATCGAGGCCCCGTACCAGACGGCCGCCGCCGGCAGCACGTCCTTCGCCGCCAGCAGGTCGCGCCGCCGCAGTTCGGTGACACTCAACAAACCGCCGAAGAGCCACGTCACAAAGTACATCAACAGCGCGCCCATGGATTCGCGATTGTTTTGATACGGCAGCCGGGTCAGCGAATTCACGATGAGCTGCGTGGCGTCGGTGGCCGCGCCCTGCGTCTGGTTCGAACTTGTGATGAATTCATAGCCCAGCGTCGATAAGACCAGCGCCCCGATCAACGCCAGCACCAGCACGGAACCCAGCCAGGGCGTTGTGCGGCGCGGCTCGCGTCGAGTCGGCGTCACCGGCGTCACCGGGTGCACCGTCTTCTTCTTATGGCGCGGCGTCGTGGCAGACGGCTCTCTCGACACCGGCACGGCAGACGCCGACGAAGCCGGCAGCGCCGCCGGTTTGGGCGCTTCGTCATCCACCGGCACCCACTTCAAACCGGTCAGCACGAGCAAGCCCGCATACGTCCAGAAATACGTGCGCGTCGACGCGATGGCGATCCCGGCCAGACCGATTTCCAGATAGTGCGCCAGGATGCCGCCAAACAGCGCGATGATCAAGAACAGGTGGCCGCTCATCTCGATCGGTTGGCCCGCTGTCGGGCCAAACACCGCGCGACCCGCCACGAACAACAGGCCAAACAGAATGACACCGCCGACAACCGCCACCGTCAACTCGATCGCGCGATTGTCTGACGTGAACGTCGACAGGTAAATCGCCGCAACCAAAATGCTGATCAGCGCCGCCGCAATGATAACGTACACGCGCCGCGAGATCTGGAAATGGAACAGTGCAAAGGCCACCACATACAACACCAGGCCGCCTGTTACGCCGCCGGTCCAGCCCGGTCCAAAGAAGTTGGGTTGCAACGCCACGGCCAGCAGCACCGCCCCGGCCACGCCGCCCGCGATCATCAACCCGAACAGGAAGATCGCCGCTCGCCGGTTGGGTATCCAGCCGATGAACTTCAGCGCGAAGAAAAACACGCTCAGGAACAGGAACTGCTCCACGATAAAGCCGACCCCGCCGGTAATGACCAGCGAGTCCCAGACTTCGTTGTGAGATCGATCGGGTGAGGCGTTGCGTGCCTCCAGATGCGCCAGATCGGGCGGATAGAACGGGTTATAGGCCACGTACATCGATTCCGGCCCGTAACCGATCACCGGGCGCAGGAAGTTGAGGCTATCCGTCGAGCCGTCCGGGAACTTCAATGGATCATGGGGCAGCACCAGCTGCGACGCCCCTTCCCAGATCAACGATCGGACTTCACCGGTGCCGCCCTCGGTTTCAAACAGCGACGACAACCGCCCAAACGCGCCGGTCGAGCGCAACTCCACGATCAGCGGCATGTCCGAGAAGTTCACCAGGAACAGGCCCATCGCGCCAACGATCGAAAACATGATCCACGAGGTCCACAGCCAGCGCGCCGCCGTGCGCCGGATGCCAGCCACGATCAACAGCGGCAGCAAGCCGCCCAACAGCGCGGCCACCACCACCAGTGAAATCTTGGGGACAGGGAACAACTTAAAGATCAAGAATGCGCCGGCCCCTGCTCCCACAATGCCCAGCACAGCCACGCCCAACGCCTTAAACACATCCAACACGCGGATGGGGAAGCGTGCCTCAGCCGAATCGGTCTCGGTCGCAGCCTGGCTGTGCAGCGACACGCGCAGCAGCAATAGTCCGACCAGGCCAAAGATAAACATGCCCGGCAGCCAGCCCAGCAGCGGGCCGCGGCTGTCC
>JAUQXD010000781.1 GCA_030834835.1 Thermoflexales bacterium
GCGCCGTCGCGGGCTTTGGCCGGATCATTCGCCTCGAAATTCAGGCGGCCCGTGGGATGAGCGAAGATGTCCACGTGCGGATTGCGAATCGCGCTGAGGGCGCGCTGTGTTACTCGATCGTGCTCCTGTCGCAACGAGGTGTGCAATGAAGCCAACACAATGTCGAGCGAGGCGAGCACGTCGTCGGGATAGTCCAGCGAGCCGTCGGCCTTGATCTCAACTTCCGCGCCCTGTAACACGCGGATGCCCAGATCGAGCGCATTTACCGCGTCAATTTCAATTCGCTGTTGCTTCAAGCGTTCCGGCGTCAGGCCGTTGGTCACGCCCAGCGATT
Organism: Thermoflexales bacterium; assembly: GCA_030834835.1. Taxonomy (GTDB): domain Bacteria; phylum Chloroflexota; class Anaerolineae; order Fen-1058; family Fen-1058; genus JAGOBP01. The sequence goes on from JAUQXD010000781.1 coordinate 335, forward strand.
GCGAATGATCGGTGATGAGAATGTACTCGTAGCCGCGCGCTTTGCCGGCACGCGCCATCTCCTCGATGGAGGTGTGCCCATCGCTCCACGTCGTGTGCATCTGCAAATCGCCGCGCAGATCGGCGAGTTCAATCAGGCGTGGAATATCGCGTTCTAATTCACCGCGATCTTCGCGCAGTTCAGGTGGGACGTAAGGCAAGCCCAGCGTTTCGTAGACTTCGCGTTCTTCGTGACAGAACACATCTTTGCCATCCTTGACGCGTGTCAATGAATACTCGTTCAGCGAATAGCCTTGTTTTAAGGCGATTTCGCGCAATCGCACATTGTGATCTTTCGAGCCGGTGAAGTATTGCAGCGCCGCGCCCCAGTGTTTGGGTTGAATCACGCGCAGATCGACTTGCTGGCCGGTGTGCAGGCGCACGCTGGATTTGGTCGGGCCGCGCGCGATGACTTCGGCCACTTGAGGCAGCGTAGTGAACGTGTCCATGACGGGATCAACCTGTTCGCACGCGACAAGTAGATCGATGTCGCCGATGGTCTCTTTCATGCGACGCAGCGATCCGGCGACCGAGGCGCGCAACACGCCATCGACGATCATCAGGCGTTTCAGCATCGCTTGCGCCACGGGATACGCCAGGCCCAGCGGAGACCGATCGGATGCGCCGCGCTTCTTGATCGCTTCGAGGTTGGCGATGATTTTCTCTTCGAGTTTCTTACCCACGCCCGGCAATCCGGCCAATTTGCCATCGCGCGCAGCGGCTTCGAGTTGGGCCAGGCTGGTGATGTTCGCCTGCTCCCACAGCAGCCTCACGCGCTTTGGCCCCATGTCGGGCACGTTGAGCAATTCGACGACGCCGGCTGGGATGGCGGCGTTCAACCGATCGAGCAGCGGAAAAGAACCGGTGGCGAGGAGTGACTCGATCTTTTCGGCAATGGCCGCGCCGACGCCGGGAATCGAGCGCAGTTCGCCCGCCTGCGCGATCGAGTTCACATCCCGATCGAGATTGGCGAGTTGCTCGGCCACGCGCCGATAGGCAATGAGGGCGAACTTGTTCTCCTTGCCCTCGATGTCCAGCATATCGGCCAGCAATGAGAAGGTTTTGGCTATCTGTTGATTGTTCATTTGTCCCCCTGAATTGATTATAGCCCAAATGGCGCTGCTTTCAGAAGCATTATGCACTATGAATTGTGCATTGGGAATTGAACAGGTATAATCGTTGACATGCAAGTCAGTCAGGCGCAACAGGCGCTATTTCCACGAATATACGCTGTCACGCGGCAGGTGCCGCGCGGCAAAGTCACCACGTATGGCGACGTGGCCCATCTGGTCGGCGAGGGCTGCGATGCGCGACTGGTGGGCTACGCCATGGCCAATTGCCCGGACGATGTGCCGTGGCAGCGGGTGGTCAATGCCGAAGGCAAAATCTCGCTGCGCGGCGGCGATGGTCCCGGCAAACAACGGATGCGGCTCGAAGCCGAGGGCATCGTCTTCGATCAACGCGGCCGCATCGACTTGAAGAAGTATCGCTGGGCGGGGCCGGGCGGCGAGTTCGGCAGTGACGAGCCAGAGCAGTTGGGTCTATTCTAAATGCCTCATGAAATCGTCGGCAACCTCCACATGCATACGCCGTATTCAGATGGCGCAGCATATCACGCCGAAATTGCCCAGGCGGCGGCTCGGGCCGGTCTGGATTTTATCGTTGTTACGGATCACAATGTGTGGGTCAAAGGCCCGGAAGGCTATCACAACGGCGTGCTGATGTTAGTGGGCGAAGAGGTTCACAACGCGCGACGCTGGCCGCAGGTCGATCATCTGCTGGTCTACGGCGCGGAAGCCGAAATGAGCCAGTGCGCGGCTGATCCGCAGCGATTGATCGAGGCGGTGCGTGAGCGCGGCGGTCTGGCTTTCATCGCACATCCGTTTGACTATGCGGTGAAGTTTCTGCACGAACCGGGCATCGCGTGGGTGGATTGGGACGTCGATGGCTATCATGGGCTTGAAATTTGGAA
>JAUQXD010000782.1 GCA_030834835.1 Thermoflexales bacterium
GCAATGTGAACGTCTCTGTGAAATGCTCGATAGGGACTCAGCAGAGCGGGCTCCGTGCGTAGCCCCCGCGGATCCGGCGGCGTGGGAGCCGCCTCTGCGCTAGCTTTAGAAATGTCCCCGCGCTGCCGCGATGAGATCGGCCAGCACGCCAAAAGCCGTCTGCGCGGGCGTGGGCGCGGTCTCGATCAGGGTGAGTTGATTCAATGTGTCGGTTCTGATCTGGATCGCGCTCGTCGTGCCGTACAGGCGGAACATCGGATCGTTGGCGGGCACTTCTTCGGGTGCGACTTTCGCCACCAGCCGGTCATTGACCCATTCGGCGGTACACATCAAACGCCACTTGCGCCGTGCCAGTTGCGCGGCCTTAATCATATCGAGTGTGATGGCACGGATGCCGGTGCGATCGACATCGGTGGGGCGGATGTCGGCATCCATCAACACATTACTCAACACGCACACTTTCACTGACGAATCCCAGCCGTCGATGTCGTTACCCGGATCGGTCTCCGCGATGCCGATGTCCTGCGCGTGCTTGACGGCCTCGTCAAACGATTTGCCTTCTTCCATCAATGTCAGAATCAGATTGGTCGTGCTGTTCAGTACGCCGCGAAAACCGGTGACGCGCGTGGCGGGCAAACACTCGCGATAGAGATTCAATAGCGGAAAGCCGTCCATCACCGTCGCTTCAAACAGGCACGCCTTGCCCTGTTTTTTAGCCAGATCGCGCAGCTGCCGGTAGCCGTGCACGATGGGGCCTTTGTTGGCGCTGATGGCGTGCATCCCCAGATTCAACGCGAGTTCCATGTAATCCAACGCGGGGCGGCCGGTGGCGCGATTGATTGGCGACATCTCGACGAGCGCACCGTTGGTGGCTGCCGCCGCGCTAGCCGCCGCGCACTCGCGAATCAACTTCAGTCGATTCTCTTCGGTGCTCGGCCAGGCCCGATCGGTTTGGAGACCGTTCAGCGCATCCGCCTGATCGATGCCGGCGGGATCGAACACGATGCCGTGTTTGCCGGTCGCGATGCCAATGATCTTGAAGGTCAGATCGTACCGGGCTTGCACCTCGTCGCGTTTGCGATCGATCAGCTTGATCAACTCGCGGCCCACACTGCCCAGTCCCATAAAACACAGACTCAAATCCACGCGTCGTCTCCTCGTGACAGGCTGCACAACATCATAATTATACCCGTTAGCCAACACCGTTGGGTCGCCGCACTTGATCGCGTAAAACCGCTCACACGTTGTGGGCGTAATGATCAAGTAACAGGCTTGTTCAGGGAGGAGATCATGACACAGGTAGAAGTCTCTCAGCGTGAGACAGAATTGTCCGTTCCGTCACACGTCTATCCACTGCGGGCGGGGTTTATCGGCGGGGCATTGGGCGGTGTGGCGATGGCGCTGGCGGCAGTGATCTACGGCGCGCTCTGGCGCGGCAGCCCGTGGCTGCCCGTCAACGTGGTGGCGGCCACGTTCTTGCGTGATTTGCAATCGGCCAGTCCTGAGCAGCTGGCTCAATTCAACGCGAACGCGCTGATCGTCGGCGGGCTGATGCACGGCCTGTTGTCGCTGAGCCTGGGCGTGTTATTCGTGCTGCTGCTGCCCACGTTGCCGGGGACGCCCGTTTTCTGGGCGATTACAGTCGGGCCGCTGCTGTGGGTGGTGGCGACGGTGATTACGCTGCCGCTGATCAACCCGCTGGGCGAGCGCATCATCGATTGGCCGTCGTTCATCGTGGCGCATCTGGCATATGGCCTGGTGCTGGGTTTCAAGGTTGTGCGCACGCCCAAGGTGCGAGCCAGATAACTTCCCTTACGCAAGCATCCCGCCTGGCACGCCACCTCGGCCGCAGCCGAGTACATGGCGTGAGCGAAGCGTCAGGCGCATTCTTCGACTCCACTACGTTTCGCTCAGAATGCGTGCCTGACGCGCGCTACGCGCGTAGTGAATGGCCCACAACACTTGCCACGTCTGGCCGTCGTCGTTCGAGCGTTCCCAATTCCATTCCAGCCGATCGGGCGTGATGTCGTACCAGACCATGCGCTGCAGAAACGATTGACCGTTGACTTGCGCGCGGCGCGACAAGATCATTTTGCCATCGGCAAATACACCCACAAAATCCAGATAGCTGCCCTGATTGTCCACCCACGTCTGCTGCCACTTGCCCGTCGCGACGTTGTACACTGACGTGCTCATGCCGATTAACGGTGTGCCGGGGCGGCCATCAAAATTCTCCAGTATCACGGCGTGATCGAGAATGGCCGTGATGCGATTGGTGCCGTGCTGATCATCACTCCACGTCACGTCCCATTCGCCCAGCCAGAAATCAAACTGATGACCTTCCGATAATTCACTCGGATGCGGCGGCCTGCTCATGTCTCCCCCGTTATCTATCGATTGTGCCACGCGGCCAGTAGATCGCGTTCGCGCTCGGGTGTCAGGCCCGATCGCCACGCGCGATCGATCGGGCGCGTGTTGGCCCACACGAGTGTGTTATTGATCGTCGTGCGGAGCGGCCGATAGGTCAGGCCGGCCTTAATCGCGCGATCGTTGTTGACGGTATCGAACTTCGCATCTTTCGCCGGCACCCACAGCGGCAAATCGCTCCACGGCTCGACCTTCGCGTTCAGCAAGAATTCTTCCGGCAGCCAGGCTAGACGCGCGTCGGATTGTGTGACGGCAACACAAGTTTCCAGAAACTGCCGCATCGATAGCCGATAAGCCGGGCCGGTGGCATTGTACGTGCCGCTGAGCCTGGCCTCAACCGCGCGCACGATCCAGTCGCCCAGGTCGCGCGCGTCGATGAATTGCACAGCCTGATCGGGATCGCCGGGCGCAATCACTTCGCCGCCGCGGGCGATGCGATGCGGCCAGTACGTGAAGCGATCGGTGTGATCATGCGGGCCGACGACTAAGCCGGGGCGCACCACCAACGCCCGATCGGCATATGTCTGCTGAACGACCCGTTCGCACAACACTTTCAGCGCGCCGTACGATTCCTCGGTGATGTCCTCGCGCGTCTCATCGGCGATGGTGGCGACGGGCGAGTCTTCGTCCATGCCCACCGGCGCATCTTCTGCATACACGGAAATGCTGGAAATAAAGGTGTAATGCGCGACGGACGACGCCAGCAGTTCGGCCGATTGACGCACGATGCGCGGCACATAGCCGCACGTGTCGATGACGGCCTCCCACACCCGATCGCGCAGTGGCGCGAGATCGCCATCGCGATTGCCGATCAGATGCTCGACCTGCGGGAACAACTCGGCGTTGGTCTGGCCGCGATGAAACAGTGTCACTGCATGGCCGCGCGCCAGCGCCGCTTCGGCGATGTGCCGCCCGACAAACCGTGTGCCGCCGATGATCAGCAGTCGCATAGTCGTGTCCTTTTATTGTTCGTCCGGCAAACCCAGATCCGTCGCGATGCGATACGAGCCG
>JAUQXD010000783.1 GCA_030834835.1 Thermoflexales bacterium
GCCGAGGTCGGCCCACTCAAACTCAGCGAGACGTTTGGCGATATTTTTGGCCGCACCCGGAATGATGTGTTTGTGCCGGGCAAGATTTTTGAGACGATTGCGCTGGGCCTGATGGCGACATTCCTCTCAACGCTGCTGGCGATTCCGCTGAGTTTTCTGGCCGCGCACAACATCATGGCGCGCGTGCCGGGCGGCACGATCATCTACTACGTGATGCGGACGTTCCTCAATGTCGTGCGCGCCATCGACACGATCATCTGGGGGCTGATCGTCATCGTCTGGGTGGGGCTGGGGCCGTTTGCGGGCTTGATCGCGTTGACGATTCACTCGGTGGCGGCGTTGGGCAAGTTGTTCTCGGAAGAGATCGAGCATATCGATGCCGGCCCGATCGAGGCTGTGACGGCGACCGGGGCCAATTTGCTGCAAGTGGTGCGTTACGCGGTCTTGCCGCAGATTTATCCACCGTTTCTGGCTTACACTTTGCTGCGCTGGGACATCAACATGCGCTCGGCTACGGTGGTGGGTTTTGTCGCGGGCGGCGGCATCGGAACCTTTGTAGTGGAAACGATTCGCAAGGGCGGTTATCGTGAATACGCGGCCACGTTGTGGGCGATTGCGGTGGTCGTGATTATCGTGGACTATGTTAGCGGCCGCTGGCGGCAGCGCATTTTGCAGGGTGACACCATGACCGTCACGACTGCGCCGCGCCCGTTCTACACTTCACTGCGCACACTGGCTTATCTGGCGCTGGGCGCGGCGGTGTTCGCCTACTGTTGGGATGCCACACAAATCGATTTGCGAAAGATGTTTGAACCCGCGCCGACGTTTGTTCGCCTGGTGGGCGATTTTCTCGCGTTCGATCTGACGCCCGGCGTGTTTGACACCGTGTTGAAGCAGATGTTGATCACCATCTTTCAGGCATTGATGGCGACGGCGCTGGGTGGCCTGGCCGCGCTGCCATTCAGTTTTCTGGCGGCGCGCAATTTAACCGGACATGGCGCGCTGCCGCGCCTCATCTATTATGCGGCGCGCAGCGTATTCAACGTCCTGCGGTCGATCGAAGCGCTGTTGTATGTGGCGATCTTCGTCTTCTGGGTAAGCATCGGAAACTTTGCGGGCATGCTGGCGCTGGCGATTACGACGTTTGCGTTGATTGGCAAGCTGTTCTCCGAGGCGATCGAGAACATCGATCCCGGCCCGGTGGAAGCGATTGCGGCCACAGGCGCGACGCGCTTGCAGACGATTGCGTACGCGATCTTGCCACAGATCATTCCGCCGTTTATCTCGTACGCGATCTACCAGTGGGACATCAACATCCGCATTTCGACTATCATCGGCTTTGCGGGCGGCGGCGGCGTGGGCTTGCTGCTGTCCACGTACTTCGGGCAGTTGCAGTATCATAAGGCGGGCACCGTCGTGCTGATGATCGTCGTCGTAGTAACGATTATGGACTTCGCCAGCGCGAAAATTCGCGAACGCATGATTTAGGACAATGCGCAATTCATAATGCATAATTCACAGTGCATAATGATCGGCGGTCGATTCGCCAGTGACCGATTGACCAATCTACTGATTACCAATTTACCAAGTAACTAATCCCCCGTGACCGACTTACCCATCATCATTGTCTCCTGGAATGTTCGCGAGTTGCTGGCGCGTTGCCTCGATTCAATCGTCGCCGAACTCGATCGATCTTCATTGTCCGGTCGTATCATCGCGGTAGATAATGCCTCGCACGACGGTTCACCGGACATGGTGCGCGAGCGTTTTCCGCATGTTGAGTTGATTGCCAGCGATCTGAATTTGGGCTTCGCGAAGGGCAATAACGTCGGGTTGCGGCTTGTCCCCGATTGCGAATTCGCGCTGCTGCTCAATCCCGACACAGAGGTGCAGCCCGGCGGGATTCAAACGCTGCTGGCCGGGATGCAGGCACGGCCGGATGTCGCCATAGCTACCTCGCGGCTGTTTTACGGGGACGGCGCGTTTCAGCACAGCGCGTTTCGTTTTCCGGGGTTGAGCCAGTTGTACATCGATCTCTTTCCCGTGCCGGGGCGGCTGTATGAATCGCGGCTAAACGGGCGCTATCCACGCCGACAATACGAAGCAGGGCGGCCATTCGAGATCGATCACCCGCTGGGCGCGGTGATGTTGATTCGCGGCGAGGCGATGCGGCAAGTGGGCTTGTTCGACGAAAGTTTCGCGCTGTACTGCGAAGAGATCGATTGGGCCGCGCGCTTCAAAGAGGCGGGCTGGCACAACCTGTGTGTGCCGGCGGCGCGGATTACCCATCATGAAGGGCGCAGCACTTCACAGGTGAAAGTGGCCTCGTTCGTGAAGTTGTGGACGGCGCGATATCAACTGCACGTCAAGCATCCGCGGTTTACGCCGCTGCCGTTGGCAAGGTTGATCGTGGCGCAAGGGATGAAGCGCACGATACGTGGCGCATCGGCGGAGATGCGAGCGGCGTGTGAGCAGATCATCGATGTATGGAACGGATGATGCTCCGATTCACGTCACTTTTTCGAGCAACTCAAAATAACGTTCGCGTGACATGCCCGCTGTGGTGAGATTGGTCCGGATGTGAGTGACGGGGACTTGATGAGGACTGGACTTGATCACGACTGGGCGCAACACGCCAGGTTTGACCATCACGATATGATCGCCTTTTTGCCGACTGACGCTAAAGCCGTCCAGTTCAAAGATGCGAATCAGCGTGCGATAATCAATGGAAACCAGCTTAGGCAAAAGCGGCCTCCAACCGATTGATCTGGATTGGCTCGCGATGCAGCCAGCGGCTCGAACCGGACTCGTGATAGTAGCCCGCTTCTTCCAGCACGGCGGTCAGGGTCCCCAGGCGCTGACACTCTTCCAGAAATAGCGTTACAGATTCCTTTAGAGCAGTCAGTGCGGCCTCGGGCGTGTCGCCAAAACTCGAGACAGTGAGTTCGGGACAGACGGCCACGATCTGACCGTCTTCTTCGAAAAGTTGGCTGGTATAGGGTAAACGTACCATACTGGAACCTCCTCCAATGGATTGGTCTCAACAAAATTATACAACAGCTCAGGAACACAGCATGACAACTCTGGCCGCCATCGTTTTGACCAGGAACGAAGAACGCCACATCGGCGCGTGTCTGGATTCGCTGGCGTGGGCCGAGCGGTGCGTGGTCGTCGATTCGTTCAGCACGGACCGGACGGGCGACATTGCGCGCGAGCACGGCGCGGAAGTGATTCAACATCACTTCGTGGATTTTGCCGCGCAGCGCAACTTTGCGCTGGATCAAGTCGAGGCGGACTGGGTATTCTTCGTCGACGCCGATGAACGATCGACACCGGAGTTGGCGGCGGAGATTCAGTCGATTGTGGAACAGGGCGGGCAGGGGGTCACCGGCTGGCAAGTGCCGCGCTTGAATTATCTGTTTGGTAAACTCACCAAAGGCGCGGGCTATTGGCCAGATTGTCAGATGCGGTTATTGAAACGCGGCTGTGCGCGCTATACGCGGCCCGCGTCGGAGATCGTCGAGCTGGAAGGCCAATCGGGGTGTTTGATCAACCCCTTGATTCACTACAATTACGAATCGATCGCGCAGTTTCATCAGAAGCAGCGGGTGCGGATCGATTTCGAGGCGAAGAATCTGATCGCGCAAAACGCGAAACTAAAATTCTACACGCCGTGGTACATGACTATGAAGCATTTCTGGTGGCGTTTTGGGACGCTGGCGGGCTATCGGGATGGCGCACACGGTCTGCGGCTGTCGCTGCTGCTGGCCTATTACTTTGGCTACCGGTATTATCGCCGTGCGGCCGAGCTGGCGCGATCGGTCAAAAAGGTTTGACACGGCTTGCGGCTAGTGGTACAATCTCGCGGCACTCAGCAGTGAGCATCTCTGCGTGGCACCAAAGTGAATACGGAGGGATGGCCGAGTGGTTTAAGGCGGCGGTCTTGAAAACCGCTGTAGCCCTTGTGGTTACCGGGGGTTCGAATCCCTCTCCCTCCGCCTTAGTGATGTGAATGGGGAGGTGCCGGAGTGGCCGAACGGAGCCGCCTGCTAAGCGGTTGTAGGGCTTAATAACCTTACCCAGGGTTCGAATCCCTGCCTCCCCGCTTTACAAGTTAGCATAGTTATACCCCTGTAGCTCAGCGGATAGAGCGCGGCCCTGCGGAGGCTGAGGCTTGGGTTCAATTCCCAACAGGGGTACAGACAAATCGCACAGAGACTTTGCTGTGCGATTTTTGTTTGTTTGGCAGAGGACCCCGGTCTGTGGCAAAGATAACGCGCCCCCATCGCTTGATCGGGGCGCGTTGGTTCAGGCGTTGGCCGTTGGCGAGTTACGCTTCAATCGATAGCACGGTGACCATGCCAAACATGCCGTGGGCCGATTCGGCATGCGTCAGGATGTGGCAGTGGAAGGCCCACAACCCCGGCTCTTCGCACTCGATGAGTACATCGTAGCGCTCGCCCGGCGCGATGTTGAGCGTGTCGGCGTAGTAGGGCGCAGGCAGTGTCATGCCGTCTTTGGCAAAGACCAGCTGGTACATGCCGTGCAAGTGCATGGGGTGAATGAGCAGTCCTTCGTTCAGGTACCGGACACGCAGCTTTTGACCTTTTTTAGCCGTCAGCGGCTGGGTGTAGGGGAAGCTCTTGCCGTTGATGGTCAGGCCGATGCCGGTGTCGTTGAGCACCATCACGTATTCTTTGTCGAACGCAGGATCCTTAGACTTGTCCTTCGGTTCGATGATGAAGGACCCGATGAGACCTTTGGTCACCTGCTCGGCGGCATTGTGGTGCGAATGGTACATATGTGAGCCGGGATTTCTGGCGACGAACTCATAGGTGTAAGATGAGCCGGGCGTAATGGGCGGTTGATTAAGATAGGGCACGCCGTCCATGTTGTTGGGCACCAGTACGCCGTGCCAGTGAACGCTGGTGCTTTCCGTCATCTCATTCTTACACACGACCCGCACCGTGTCGCCTTCCGTCACTCGGATTTCGGGGCCGGGCGCAATGCCGTTGTACGTCATAGCCCGAATTTTTTTGCCCGGCTCGATCTCCCAGTCCACCTGCCGGCATGTGATCTCGAAGACCTTCACGTTGCCGTCCAGGGTGAACTGGAGCGGCTTGCGCCAGAATGTGTCGTCTTTGCCGATGTTGTCCAGGAATTTCTTGACACCTTCCTCATGCAGGCGATCCATGTCTTTATAGTCGGGGGTGGCCTGCGCGACCGGAGCCGCTTCGGCCATGCCGTCGCCCATCGAGGCCGGTTCGGCAGCCGGCGCGGGCGCGGCACAGGCGGCGGCTAATCCCAGCCCGGCTCCCGCCACGCTGGCGGTTCGCAGGAACTGGCGGCGCGAAAAATGAACTGCTTGAGTCATCATCTCCTCCTCAGGGATGTAGAGTAAACGGAGTCTACATGAGATTCCACCTCTGTCAAATGATGTGCGTCATAACACCGGGCAGATTGACGATTGCCCGTACTGGCGGTAGACTTATTTCACCTCACGTTGTCAGGAGACAACCCTTGGCCGAAACGTTTGCACAAACCCGTTGGACTTTGAAGGCGTTGCTGCCGGCTTATACCGGGCCACAATTGACGGATAATCTGTCGCAATTGGAAGAGACCCTGGGCGATCTGGAATCGGCCCGATCGCGCCTCTCGCCCGATTTGCCCGCCGCTGAATTTGTCTCGATTCTTCACCGCTATGAAACCGTCAGCGAACTGGCCCACCGGCTGGGCGCATACGCCGCGCTCTGGTTCACCGAGAATACCCAGGATCAAGATGCCCTGAATTTCAAGGGCCGCATCGATCAATTATTGGCGCAGGCCAGCAATCGGATGCTGTTCTTTAGCCTGTGGTTCAAGAGCCTGGACGACGCCCAGGCCGATCGGCTGCTGGCGGCCAGCGGTGATGTGCGCTATTACCTGGAATCACTGCGCCGCTTCAAGCCATACACCCTGAGCGAGGCCGAGGAACAGATCATCACGTTGAAAGATGTCAACGGCATCGACGCGCTGGTGACCGTGTACGACATGATCACGAACAAGTTCGAGTTCACGCTCGAAGTGGATGGCGAAACGAAGAAACTGACGCGCGATGCGCTGGGCGCGTACGTGCGCCACCCGTCGCCGGACGTGCGCGCGGCCGTGTATCGTGAATTGTATCGAGTGTATGCCGAGCACAGCACATTACTGGCGCAGATTTACAATTTCCGGGTGCGTGACTGGCACGCCGAGGCCATCCAGGTACGGCACTATGCCGAGCCGATCTCGGTGCGCAATCTGGGCAACGATATTCCCGATGCTGTGACCGATACGCTATTGTCGGTCAGCCGCGCTAATAATCATCTGTTCCAGCGCTATTTCACGCTCAAGGCTAAGTGGCTGGGTCTGCCGAAACTGCGCCGCTATGACATCTATGCGCCGTTGCTCGAAGCCGAAAAAGAGTACGACTACAACGACTCGGTGCAGCTGGTGCTTGATAGTTTCCGTGACTTCTCGCCGGTGCTGGCCGATCAGGCGCGGCGCGTCTTTGTGGACGGGCACATCGACGCCGAGGTGCGGCCGGGCAAGCGCGGCGGCGCGTTTTGTTACGGGGTGCTGCCAGGCGTGTCGCCGTGGGTGCTGGTGAACTTTGCCAATCGTGCGCGTGATGTCGCCACGCTGGCCCACGAGTTGGGTCACGCCATTCACGCGTTGATGGCGTTCGATCATTCGGTGTTGACCTTCCATTCCTCGCTGCCGTTGGCCGAAACGGCGTCCACCTTCGCCGAGATGCTGCTGACCGATCGGTTGTTGAAGGCCGAGACGGACGTGGCGGTGCGGCGCGATCTGCTGGCGGGCAAGATCGACGATGCGTACGCCACGGTGCAGCGCCAGGCTTACTTCACGCTCTTCGAGCGCGAGGCGCACCGCATGGTCGTCGAGAACCGATCGGCGGACGAAATCAGCGCTCATTATCAGGCCAATCTGGCGGAGCAATTTGGCGAGGCGGTCGAGGTGGCCGACGAGTTCAAGTGGGAGTGGGTTTCAATCCCGCATATCTATCACACGCCGTTCTATACGTATGCCTACAGCTTCGGGCAACTGTTGGTGCTGGCGCTGTATCAGATGTATCGCAAGGAGGGCAAAGCCTTTGTGCCCAGGTATCTGAAGATCCTGTCGTACGGCGGATCAGAATCGCCGACCAGGATTTTGACTGAGGCCGGCATCGACATTGCGTCGCCCGCGTTCTGGCAGGGTGGCTTTGACGTGATCAAAGGCTGGATCGACGAATTGGAGAATCTGGAAGCATGACCATCCTTTATCATCTGGCGCCGATTGAATACTTCCACGCTCAACCGCCCGATCGGCCGTACACGCCCGCCGAGTTCGATCGAGAGGGGTTTATCCACTGCACGCAAGGTGACGAGCAGTTGGTCATCGTCGCCAATCGTTACTATCGCGCTGATACGCGGGCGTTTCTGGTCGTCGTGATCGATGAAGACCTGGTGACGGCGGAGATCAAATATGAGCCGGGCCGCGATGGGGTGTTGTATCCGCACATCTATGGCGCTTTGAATCGCGCCGCCATTGTCAGTGTGCTGCGCATGCCGCGCCTGCCCGATGGGTCGTTTCAGTTTCCTGATTCCAATGTAACCTATGCATGATCCGGGGTGCGCTTGCGTGGTTTTTCCCGATAGCTGCACTGGGACTTGAATAGTACTCTGGATCATTGTTTTCCCTGAAGAGATATGTTATCACGATAGTACCTCGCGAGCTGACGCTCGTTTCATCCCCGAAACGGCGCGTCGTGCAGTTGAACTGTAGCACGTGATTTCGGAAAGGAGGAGCGACGAATTTGAAGAACGGCGTCGAACCACCGGAAAACGTGAGTCCGATGTTCACACAAGCGGCGTCCCGAGAAACCATATCTCCCTGACCGTTGAGCCGCAGGCTCCGGCCCTCCGTCGCACCAGGCGGCTTCGATTGAGTTGTTCGCTGAAGTTGCCCGTGAGGCAGATACACCATGAGGTGCACCTGACGGTGGCGTGACCCGGGCAGAAGCACACAAGCAGTTTGATGGCTGGTGATTCTCATAACCAAATCGCAATCCTGGTTCAGGACGGCCAGCCGTAGGCAGTTGAGGTAAGCGGGTAAGCTTCTGCGGAGGATACGGTTCAGGAATAAATGTCAAAATAAACGGACTCGTGATGCCCCACGTGGATGGTTCAAGTGGCAGTGCCCGGTTTCAAGTAGTGGCAGCCAGCAGCAGGCAGGTCAGGGCGCATTTGAACGGACCAATCGACATCGGACAAGCGGGCCAATTGAATAGCTGTGCCGGGCCACCCACCCAAAAAGTGAGTGGCCCTTTTTGTTCAATTTGCCCTTGACATGCGCCGAACGCCTGTGGTACTATCTGGCCCACATAGACATTGACGGGGAAAAGTACACGTCACCCGTGATTGGTCAGAGAGTTGGACGGCAGGCGCTGAAAGTCCGATCCAGTTGCAGACGTGGAATGGTCCTCCGAGTCGCATGGGCAAAACCAATCGGGAGTAGCTCAGGCCGGAATCGCCACCGTTATCAGGGCAGAGAGTATCGTCACTCAGGCGCAGCGCGCCGACTTGACCGTACTCGCAAAGTGAGGCTGGCTCAGGCACCTGTCGCATCACAGACAGGTGTTTTGTTTATATAATGAGCGACCTAAAGTGGGTGGCACCACGGGCGAATTTAAGCGCTCGTCCCAGACATCGCAGTAGTGCGAGTCGGGACGGGCGCTTTTGTTTTAAGGACACTTGCACCCGCTGCGCGTGCGCAGTGCGGTGTGAAGGATGAGGGCGGAAGGATGAAGCCCTCGACGCAGTAACTGCAATCATTCTGGAGGAAACATGAGTACTGTGCTTGAAGTGCAATCCGCAATCCGCAATCCGCAATCCGCAATTAAGAAGGGCCGCATTCTCACCGGCGATCGGCCCACTGGCCCGCTGCATCTGGGGCACTATGTCGGCACACTGGCCAATCGGGTGCGGCTGCAAGACGAGTATGAAGTGTTTTTGCTCGCGGCCGATTATCATGCGCTGACCCGCACGATCGACAAAGAACACGTCGCGGCTACGGTCGGCTACACGCGCCAACTGGTGATGGATTATCTGGCTGTGGGTATCGATCCCGACAAGACCACGATCTACGTGCAATCCGACGTGCCCAGCGTGTGCGAGCTGCATCTGCTGTTTTCGATGTTGACGACCGTGCCGCGGCTCGAGCGTGTGCCGACGCTGAAGGAAGTCATGGACGCCGAGCATATCGAGCAGCCATCGTATGGGTTGCTGGGCTATCCGGTGCTGCAGGCTTCCGATATTTTGCACGTGCGCGCGAACCTGGTGCCGGTGGGCAAAGATCAGGCGTCGCATCTGGAAGTGACGCGCGAGATTGCGCGACGCTTCAACTTCCTGTACGGCAGCGAAGTCTTCCCTGAACCCGACACGCTGATCGGCGATGTGCCGACGCTGGTGGGCACGGACAACAAAGCGAAGATGTCCAAGTCGCTGGGCAACGCGATCATGCTGTCGGATGATGAAGCGACGGTGCGTCAAAAAGTGATGAACATGTACACCGATCCGACGCGCATCCGGGCGGACATTCCCGGCAACCCCGATGGCAATCCCGTTTTCCAGTATCACGATGCCTTCAATCCGAATGTGGCCGAGGTCGAAGATTTGAAGGATCGCTATCGCAAGGGCAAGGTGGGCGATGTGGAAGTGAAGAAGAAATTGAACGTTGCGCTGCAAAACTTCCTTGC
>JAUQXD010000784.1 GCA_030834835.1 Thermoflexales bacterium
TCGCGTACCTGCTCTACAACGACGGTATCCAGACTGTAATCGCCATGTCGTCGACGTTTGGCAACCAGGAACTGGGCATGAGCGAAGGCGATCTGGCCCTGTTATTCTTGATGGTGCAGGCGGTCGCCTTCATCGGCGCGCTGGCGTTTGGCAAGTTGGCGCAGCGGCTCAATGCCAAACGCACTATTGTGATCACGTTGTTGGTCTGGTGCTCGATTAGTCTGTGGGCCGTGATTAGCCTGCGCACGACAGGCGAATTCTGGCTGCTGGGCGCGGTTGTGGGCCTGGTGCTGGGCGGCAGCCAGGCGTTGAGCCGCTCATTGTTCTCACAGATGATCCCGCATGAACGCGAGGCCGAGTTCTTCAGCTTCTATGAGATCAGCGAGCGCGGCACCTCGTGGATCGGGCCGATCCTGTTCGGCGTGATCGCACAGGCCACAGGCACATATCGCATGTCGGTGTTCTCACTTATCGTGTTGTTTGGCAGCGGTCTGTTGATCTTGCTGACGACCAATGTGCCGCGCGCCATCCGCGAGTCGGGCAATGTGGTGCCAGAGGTGTTGCTGCCGGAACCGATACCGGCGTAGCGGACAGCCAGTTTCGGACACGGATTTCACAGATTACACGGATGCAGAACTGTTGGGCCGACTTCAATCTCCAAGTGGTGCTCGCGATGGATTGCCAAATCCAGCGCGAGCCTCTACCAAAATGAGAACTGCTGGTTGATCACCTGAGTGCTTGACGCTGGTCAGCCAGACGTGCTTGAATGAAGCAGCCGCTCTTTCGCAAGGGCGGCTGTTTGCTATGGTATTATGCGTGTTACGGAGAACATCATGACTTACACCATCGAGACGGAACATCTACGCAAAGAGTACAGCCGCAAAGTGGCCGTGGCCGATCTGAATTTGCAGGTCGGGCAGGGCGAAGTGTTTGGCTTTCTGGGGCCGAACGGCGCGGGCAAGACCACGTCGATCAAGATGCTGCTGGGCCTGGCCGCGCCGACGAAAGGCGATGCACGCTTGCTGGGCAAACCGATCGGCAATCCCGCGGCCCGATCGCGCGTGGGCTTCTTGCCGGAGCATTTTCGCTTTCACGACTGGTTGAATGGAGAAGAATTCCTGCATCTGCACGGCCAACTCTACGGTATGGCCGACGCCGATCGCAAACAGCGCGTGCCGGAGTTGCTCAAGCGCGTGGGGTTGGAAGAGCACGCCAACAAAAAACTGCGCGGCTATTCCAAAGGCATGTTGCAGCGCGTGGGCCTGGCGATGGCGCTGCTGAATCGGCCAGCGATCGTGTTTCTGGACGAGCCGACCAGCGGTCTCGATCCGGTGGGCCGCATCCTGGTGCGCGACATCATCCGCGAAGAACGCGCACAAGGGGCGACCGTTTTTCTGAACTCGCACCTGCTGAGTGAAGTCGAAGTGACTTGTGATCGAGTCGTGTTTATCAAGCAAGGCACAATCGTCAAAGCCGTGGCGATGAATGAACTGGAGCAAGGCACGGTGCCGGTGGAAATTCGCAGCGGGCCACTACCAACCGATCGGGCCGCGTTGCTGAACGGGCTTAATCGGATTGGCCGCGACGCGCGCGTGGATGGCGATCGACTGTATGTCACCATCGATGATCAACAACGCTTGCCCGATCTGGCGCGGTGGATCATCGAGCAGGGGGTGGATGTGTACGCGCTGACGCCGCAGCACGTCTCGCTGGAGTCGCTGTTTTTGCAGGTCGTGGGCATGGACGGAGGGCTGTAATGTCGATCGGAACGATTATGCGGTTGACGATTCGCGAGGCGATGCGGCG
>JAUQXD010000785.1 GCA_030834835.1 Thermoflexales bacterium
CATGTGCTTCAAGCGCTCGCGCAGGTGACCGGGCCGCTCCAACGGAATGCGTCCCCAGTCCAGCACCTCGATAAAGCGCGGCATTTCCAGCCGCGTATTACGCACGATCAAATCCAGTTCGGTGATGATGCCGATGACCTGCTGCTGATCATCCACGACGGGCACGCCGCTGACGTCGCGCTGGCCCAGCAGCTTTGCCACATCGTTGACGGACGTATCCGCTTTCACCGTCAACACGGCCCCGGTCATGATGTCACGCACCTTCATGTTAGCCTCCCGTTTTGAACCACGATTTGCCCTCGCTTGATTACGGTGTCAACCAGATTCGTGCCATAGCGATAACCGATCTCACGATAGTTCGATACACTCATAATCAACACGTCGGCCTGTTTCCCAATCTCGATTGACCCGATCGAGCCACCGCGCCCGATCGCATGAGCAGCGTTGATGGTGGCCGCGGCCAGCGCCTGACCCTGCGTCAACTTCAAATAGCGGCACGCCAGCGCGATGATGAACTGCATACTTTCATTCCACGTCGTGCCGGGATTGAGATCAGTGGCAATCGCCAGCGCGCCGCCCGCGGCCAGAATCGCTTTGGCCGGAGTGTACTCTTTGTGCGCCAGGCCAAACGGCGTACCGGGCAAACTCACGGCGATGGTGTGGCTGCGCCCCAACAACGAGACTTCATCCTGCGGCGTGGTGACGACGTGATCGACGCTGGTCGCGCCCAACTCCACACCGAGGCGCGTGCCGTGCAGCGGCTCGAATTCATCGACGTGAATTTTGAGCGCAAAGCCCAGTTCTTTGGCGCGTTCCAGAATGCGCCGCGTTTGATCGAGGTTGAATGCGCCGTCTTCGCAGAACACATCGCAAAAGGCAAATGCAGGATGCAGGATGCGGGATGCAGCGGCGGGCAACATGCCGTTGACGACAAGATCGGTGTAGGCGTCTTCGCGGCCTTTGTATTCCGCCGGGATCGCGTGCGCGCCAAGGAAAGTGGGGACCAGATCGATCGCGTGCGTCTGATCGAGTTGCTCAATCGCGTCGAGCATCTTGAGTTCGGCCGCGGTGTCCAGGCCATAACCCGTTTTGGCTTCGGCCGTCGTTGTGCCACATAGCAGCATTTGATCAAGTCGCGCGCGGGTTTGCTCGACCAGTTGATCGACGCTGGCCGTTCGTGTGGCGCGCACGGTGGACATGATACCGCCGCCCGCGTTCATGATCTGCATATAGGTCGCGCCCGCAATGCGCTGCTCAAACTCGTTGGCGCGATCACCCGCAAAGACCACATGCGTGTGCGGATCCACGAAGCCGGGCATGACCACGCGCCCACGCGCATCGATGGCCCGCGCCGCCGTGTACTTTTCGAGAAGATCGCTCGTCGGGCCAAGATCGACAATCGAGTTGCCTGACATCGCCACCGCACCGTCTTCGATCAGGTCAAGATCACCCAATCGATCGCCGCGTTGCGGGCCTCGATCATGAGAAGGGATGGTGAGTAATTGTGAAGCGTGGGTGATGAGGAGATCGACGTTCATGCCGTGATCATAGCACAAAATAAAACCCGGCGAGAACTCGCCGGGCGTGCGCCCCTGGCAGGACTTGAACCCACAACCCTTTCCTTAGGACGGAACCGCTCTATCCAGTTGAGCTACAGGGGCTTGATAGTCGCAATTATAGCATACTGCGCTATAATCTCGACGACTTACACCAAGATCATTAGCACAATTATGGCGCAAACACCCCCGCAATTCCCCAAACGAATTAGGCTCCTACTAACCGTGATTTTGCTCGTGGGTCTTACAGCTCTTGTACTTGTTTGGCTTAATAAGCCCTCTTTACAAGACATGTGCGAATCGCATTTTAAACAGGCAGCTAGCTTGACCAAAGAGGCAACTACGGCGGGGAACAAATTACTTGTGGCTAATTCAGTCGTTTCGGAAGTCATTGCAGGTGGTGAGACATTCTTGAACAATTGCGCCGATCATGATTTGCCTCTTTCTGCTCAACATGCCCGTTTGTCAGAATTAAGCCAACTTGCTCAAGTTATACCAGTTGAATTCATCTGTGCTAAGAACTATGAGCCAGTTATTCGACACTGTAGCACGGCTACCGACAGGCCGATGCTAAAAGGTATGGTTTGGGGTAAACTCGGGCGCTATGAAAAAGACGCCTGCCAGCTCTCCCCCCAAACTGGGGCCAGGTGAATACCG
>JAUQXD010000786.1 GCA_030834835.1 Thermoflexales bacterium
CGCGACCAGGCCGAAGACAAAGACCGGCACCGAGGTGCCGACGATGGCAAAGACGCGCAAGATCTGGTCGATGAGCTTATTGTGGTTGACCGCCGCCAGCACGCCCATCCAGATGCCGACGCCCACAATCGGAATGATGGCCCACAACGCCAGCTCAATCGTGGCCGGAAAGCGGCGGGAAATGATGTTAGAGATCGTATCCGACCCGCTCTTGGACCAGCCGAAATCGCCGCGCAGCAGGCCACCTTTAGTCTCCTTCACGCCGGTCGCAGGGTCCGTAATTTCACGCCCAAACAACCAGTTGGCATATTGAACGTAGATCGGATCGCGCAGGCCATAGAGTTTGATCAGGGTTTCTGACTGCTTCGGGTTTTTGGGAATGTCACGCAAATAGAGTGCGAGCCGGGCATCCTCTGGCAGCATGCCGATCATGAGGAACAGCAGGATGGTCACACCAAACAGCAAGATGGGGACGATCAGCAGACGGCGAATGATATAGGCGTACATACGAACTCCTTCGCGGCGGACTTAGAAGTATATACCTTCTAATCGGTCATTTGGTTCACCATTGCCAGAGGCTCAACGCACACGATGAGTTGTGCGCTCAGCGCCGGACAACGCTGTAAAGGTCATAAATTGGGCAGAGGCCGACAGGCCGACCTCTGCCCAATTATCAAACTGCCACTACCAGTGGAAACCGGCTGGCCGAAACATTCCGGCCAGCACGATTCATCACAGGCATGCAGCCTACTTCACCACGTTGTCTTTCGACAACTCATTCACCGCGCCCGGCATGGAGACGAGCGGGTTCTGCGACGTACCGCCCATCCAGCCCTTCATGTACAGCTGTTCGTAGCTGCGGTTAATCAGCACGGACATGATGATGTACGGCGCATCATCGTGGATCAGCTGGTTCAGCTCGCTGTAGATCGCCGCGCGCTTGGTCTGATCGGTTTCCGTCGCGCCTGAACTGATCAACGGGGTGTATTTGTCAATCAATTCCTGCGAGATGGTGAAGCGCGAGCCGTAGGTGGTCAGACTATAGGGCACGTACCAGTTGTGCGGGTCGTGGATGTCTTCCTGCCAGCCGGCAACGCCAATCGGGATCTGCTTGACGCGGACGACACGCAGATAGGTTGGCCACGGCAGCGCCACCGGGTTGACGATGAACTTGCCATCGCTGACATCGCTCAGGCTCGAGGCCAGAATCTCGGCCATCGTCTGGCGGGCGGTGTTGCCCGTGTTGTAACCCAGTTGGACATAGAAGCCCACGTCCCAGACGCCCTGGGTGCCGTCTTCGGTCTTCAGCTCAGCCGCCTTGAACTCTTCCTCGCACTTGGCAAGGTCGTATTCATAGAGAGCCGAGCCGTCATAGCCCAGCTGGCCGGGCAGCGTAAGCGCCAGCGAGCGGATGGCCTCACCGAACTGCACATCCTTGATGTACGTCTCATAGTCAAAGCAGTAGTTGAAGGCACGGCGGATGTGGACATCGCTGAAGAAATTGAGCGGGATGCCTTCGCCGTCCAGCTTGCCGCTGCCCACGAACGGACTGGTTTCCTCGATGGCCTGGTTCAGGCCGATATCCGTGCGGCTCAGCGACAGGAGCGGCTTGATCACGCGCAACGTGCCTGCCGGATTGACTTCCTTGCACTCGCCGGTGTCGGGATTGCATTCCTCACGCACCAGCGTGTCCAACTGCGCCCAGTCGGCGGGCGAACCGGGGGTGATGCGATCGGCGTCGAACGCTTGCAGAGAGGCGAAGCGCGTGCCAAACTCACCCACGTTCTTCACCACGACGCGCTTGATCGTGGGCACGCCATCGCGATAACCCTCGAACGCGGTCAGGACGTATTCTTCACCCGGCGTCCAGTGATCCAGCTTATACGGGCCGGTGCCGTTCGTGATAGCGCGCAGCGCCAGAGACTCGCTGGCGATGCCATAGAAGTTTTGCCAGGTCTTGCAGTCGCCGTCCCACTCACCGTTGGCGGCAACCCATTCCTTGCTGGTCACGCTGGCCCAGCGCTGGGAGATGGTGGCCACGAACGGGCCCCACGGCTGCGCGAGCTTCATCGTGACGGTGCCAGCCGCGTTGTCGAAAGTGACAGCGTCCTTGACAGTCTGGCAGGCCTTCTCCAGATCAGCCGCCTTGGCAGCCTTCAACGCATCGGGATCGCCATCCAGCGCGCCGGACGGATCGACCAGTTCAGCCGCGTCAAAGACCTTAAAGAACGGCTCGGTCATCAGGAAGCCCGGGGTGTTCGGGTCCGTCTTCAGCAGGACACGCCAGAACGAGAACGCCACGTCTTCGGCCGTCAGTTCCTGGCCTTCGTGGAACTTGACGCCCTTCTTGATAGTCCACACGTACTGGACGCCGCCGTCATCGGTCGGGGTCGGATCGGGGATCGCCTCCGCCAGCTGCGCCTTGAATTTCGCGGGATCCTTGCCATCAAACGTCGTCAGGCCTTCGTAGATGTTGAACAGCATGCCACCACCGGCGGTCTCATAGTTATAGGCCGGGTCGAGTTCGGACGGATCACCAAAGGTTTGGACCGTATAGGTCTCCAGATCCTTGGCGGGCGGATAGGCGTTGACGGCCGGCGCGGGCACATCGGTCGGCTTCGGGACATCCGTCGGCTTGGGGGCCGCCGGGACATCGGTCGGCTTGGCGACCGGAGCTGCGGTCGCCGGAGCGGCCGGGGCCGGAGTCGGGGTCGCGGCCGGCGCGCAGGCCGAAATGACCATGCTGAGCACGGCCAACAGGCTAACTACCAACAACAGGTGCTTGCTGCGAAACATGTTTCTCCTCCTAAAAAATAGTGTTTGGTCAATGGGCGATATCGACTAACTCTAACGACTGTTTCCAAAATGTTATGTGTGTGCTGCCTCACCCCCTTTCATGAGCGTCTGCCGCCTGTGTGGCGGCGAGATCGACCTCCGGTATCAGCCACGCCAGCGCTACCTGGCGAAGTGGCACGCTGCCCAATGGCCGGGAATGATCTCTCGCAAATCGGGATCATCCACAAAGCACTTCTCCTGTCGTACCGGGCAGCGGGTGTTGAAGTTACAGCCCACCGGCGGATTCGCCGCGCTGGGCACGTCACCTTCCAGGATAATCCGCTTGCGCTTCGCTTCAATCGCCGGATCGGGAATCGGGATCGCCGACAGCAGCGCCTGCGACTACGGATGCTTGGGGTCTTCGTAGATCTTCCGCCAGTCGGCAATCTCAACGATGCGGCCCAGATACATCACGGCCACCCGATCGCTGATATGGCGCACCATGGACAGGTCGTGGGCGATGAACAGATACGTCAAACCGAACTGCTTTTGCAGTTCCTCCAGCAGATTGACGACCTGCGCCTGAATCGACACGTCCAGCGCCGCGATCGGCTCGTCACAGACGATAAAGGCCGGGTTTAACGCCAGGGCGCGCGCAATGCCGATGCGCTGGCGTTGGCCGCCCGAAAACTCGTGCGGGAAGCGCGTCACGAACGATGGATTCAACCCGACCAGCTTGAGCAGTTCCTTGACGCGGACTTCCTTTTCTTTGCCCTTCACCGAGCCATGCACTTCCAGCGGCTCGCCCACAATCTCGCCCACCGTCATGCGCGGGTTCAATGAGGCGAACGGGTCCTGGAAGATGATCTGCATGCGCTTGCGCATCAGGCGCAGCGTTTCACCCTTGACTTTGGTGATATCCAAGCCCTCCAGCCAGACCTCGCCGGCCGTCGCCCGCTCCAAGTGCAGGATCGTTTGTCCCGTCGTGGACGTGCCGCAGCCCGACTCGCCCACCAATCCCAGGGTTTCACCGCGCTTGATGACAAAGCTGATACCATCGACGGCCTTGACGTCGCCGACTTTGCGCTGCAACACGCCACGCCGGATCGGAAAATATTTCTTTAAGTTCTTGACCACCAGCAGATCTTCGCTGGTGCTTTGATTCTGAACCATGTCAGCCATGATTAACGCGGCCTCCTCGTCGTGACGTCTACCCAGCAAGCCGCTTCGTGTGCGGGGCCAACCGGCAGCAGCGGCGGGTTCTCTGCTTTGCACCGATCGATGCGATACGTGCAGCGCGGCAGGAACGGGCAACCTTTGGGCAGGTCAACCAGATCGGGCGGCGCGCCATCGATCGAGACGAGGCGGGTGCGTTCAGTTTCATCCAGGCGGGGCAGCGAACCCAGCA
>JAUQXD010000787.1 GCA_030834835.1 Thermoflexales bacterium
CGCCTGAAATGTGTTACAACTTCTGACAGGAGGTGCGCCATGAAATGGATAACACGTTCTCACGTTCACGTCGATCGGGTGGCCTGCCCGTGGTTGATCACGCGCTTTGTCGACAACGAAGCCGAGTTCCTGTTTGTGCCGAAAAACCAGATTAAGCATATCGCCGCCGCAACCGATGCCATTCCGTTTGATGCGCCTGAGGTAGAGTTGGGTCACCACGACGGGCGTTGCTCGTTCGAATCGATCATGCTGAAGTACGAGTTGAAAGAGCCGGGTCTGGTGCGTCTGGCGAAGATCGTCCATGCCGCCGATGTCGCCGAAGATCTGGACACCGATCCAATCGCGCGCGGGCTAGAGGCCATCGCCACCGGCTACAGTTTGCGCTATCCCGAAGATGAAGAGAATCTGGCGCGGCAATTTGAAGTGTACGATGCGCTATATGCGTGGTGCCGCTTACAGGTCGCCAACGGCTGATGCAGTCACTCACCGCTGATGGCCGCTGGCTGTTCGTCACACGCTTCACGCGGATGTTTGGCTACGGCTTCTTATCCGTGGTGCTGGTGTTGTATCTGGCGCAAATCGGTCTGGCCGAAACGTCGATTGGCTTGTTGTTCACCTTCACGCTGATCGGCGACACCGCGATTTCCCTGTGGCTCACCACGCGCGCCGATCGCATTGGCCGCCGCCGCACGCTGCTGGTCGGTGCGCTGTTGATGATCTTCGCCGCGGGACTGTTTGCGTTGACGCAAGATTTTGCCGTGCTGTTGATTGCGGCCACGATCGGCGTAATCAGTCCCAGCGGCCATGAGGTCGGCCCGTTCCTCTCGATCGAACAGGCGGCGCTATCGCATATCATCCGGCCCCATCAGCGTACATCGATCTTTGCGTGGTACAACCTGGCCGGTTCGTTTGCGGCTGCGCTGGGCGCCTTATGCGGCGGTGGTCTGGCGCAGGTGCTGCAAAATAGCGGGTTGTCGCCGCTGGATAGTTATCGCGCCAACGTGATTGGCTATGGCGTGATCGGCCTGATACTGGCCATGCTCTTCACGCGCCTGTCACCCACGATCGAAGTCGATGCCATTGCGGCCTCGCCGCGCGCCGATTGGATCGGTTTGCATCGATCGCGGCGCGTGGTGCTCAAACTCTCCGCGCTGTTCTCGCTGGATGCCTTCGCGGGCGGCTTCATCGTGCAGAGTTTTGTGGCTTACTGGTTTTACGTGCGCTTCAACGCCGAACCCGCTCTGCTCGGCGCGATCTTCTTTGGCGCGAATATTCTGGCGGGCATCTCGGCGCTGTCGGCGGCGCGGCTGGCGAAGCGCATCGGCCTGATCAATACGATGGTGCTGACGCATCTGCCGTCGAACGTCTTATTGATGCTGGTGCCCCTGATGCCCACTTTGCCGCTGGCGATTGCGCTGCTGCTGGTGCGCTACAGCATTTCGCACATGGATGTGCCCACGCGCCAATCATATACCATGGCCGTGGTCGAGCCCGATGAACGATCGGCGGCGGCCGGCGTGACGGGTGTGGCGCGCACTACCGGCGCAGCGCTGTCGCCGTCGATCGCGGGAGCGCTGCTGAGTCAATCGGCGTTGCTAAGCGCGCCGTGTTTGATCGCCGGCGGCTTGAAGATCATCTATGATCTATTGCTCTATCGCAGTTTCAAAGCGATCAAGCCGCCGGAGGAGCGTGTATAATTCAGGCTCAAAAGATCGGAGATTACAAGCAGAGGCGGCTCCCACGCCGCCGGACACGCGGGCATAGGAGCCCGCTCTGCTCCAAGACTGTGATTTATTGAGGCCCAAATTTCTGTTCGGAGTCATGTGTGCCTTACAATCTCGATTCGCTTCATCACGACGGCTCTGGCCGTTACGTTTCACCGCAAGCCTTCCACCTCAACGACGAAGTGACGATCCGTTTGCGGTCTCACCCGCAAGCGCCGATTCAGCGCATTTTGCTGCGCACCTGTCCCGATGGCGAACAGCACTTTGCCGAGATGCGCCCGCGCGATGTGCACGGCACGCTGCGCTGGTGGGAGGCGAAACTGAAAGTCAGCATGCCGACGATTGGTTATCGCTTCTTGATCTTCACGCATGAAGGCGTGTGGTGGTACACAGGCGCGGGCCTGCTGCGCTACGTGCCCACCGATGCCGAAGACTTCAAACTGCTGGCCGACTACGTCGCGCCGGACTGGGTGCGCAGCGCCGTGTTTTACCAGATTTTTCCCGACCGTTTTGCCGACGGCGACCCGGCCAG
>JAUQXD010000788.1 GCA_030834835.1 Thermoflexales bacterium
GTGATCGGGACTCGCTGATTCGCACATTCGCTGACTCGCTGATTCGTCAGGCTTCCGGCCAACCGGTGTCGATCAATGTGGCGCAATGGACGAGTTCGGTGGCGGCCTTGGGCGCTTTCATCACCTTGAGCATATTGCCCTTGAGCTTGAGTTGGCGCGTGACCATACCCTGAATGGGATCGAGTTTCTTGTCCAGCACTTTCTTCCACGCGGGAAAACTGGCTTCCAATACGAACTCGGTTTTCTTCGCGTCGGGATCGGCGACCTCGTAAGCATCGCGGCAGGAGCCGTGCCACAGATCGGTGTACAGGTGCACGGGCTTATCTGTGCCGGGAATATCGGTGATGACGAAATAGAAATCGCCTTCCCAGTTCTTGGCGGCCTCGCGATAATTCTCGCTCTTGTTCAATTCCACCATCAAGGCTTTGACCCACTCGTCGGTTGCAAATTTGATCGGCATGGTCTTCTCCTGTGAATAGTCGCTGACACCTGTCAGCGGTCTGAATCGATCTGTTTGATTTCCGCTTCGCGCAGCGGCCGGCGCAGAATTTTGCCGACGATTGATTTGGGCAGCGCGTCACGGAACTCGATCACCTTCGGCACCTTGAAGGGCGCCAATCGCGCCCGGCAAAACTCGATCAGCTGATCGGGCGTGGCAGTCCGATCGGGCTTGAGCACGACGAACACTTTCACGCGCTCGCCTTTATCGCCTTGCGGCACACCGATCGCCACCGTTTCATACACCGCCGGATGTTCGTACAGCACATCTTCAATCTCGCGTGGATGAATTTTATAACCACCTGCGCTTAGAATCAAGTCCTTCTTTCGATCGACGATGCGCACGTAGCCGTCGGCATCCATCACGGCGATGTCGCCGGTGTACAACCACGGCGCGCCATCGGGCTCGGCGGGATCAGGCCGCAGCGCGTTGGCCGTTTCCGTCGGCATATTCCAATAGCCCTTCATCACCTGCGGGCCGCGCACACACAACTCACCCGCTTCGCCGATACCCAGTGATTGCAGCCCCGTGTCCGAATCGACGATCTTCACCTCAACGTCGGGCCACGGCAGTCCGATCGTGCCGGGGCGATCTGCGCCGAAAGCGGGATTGCCGCACACGAGGGGCGAGGCTTCGCTCAGGCCATAGCCTTCAATCAGGCGCGCCCCCGTGATCGCCTGAAATTGCCGCTGCACCTCGGGCGGCAAACCGGCCGCGCCGCTGAGGCACAATCGAATCGACGTCAGATCGTAGCGCTGAATATCGGGAAAGTTATTGATGGCAGTGTAAATGGCGGGCACGCCCGGATACAACGTGGGCTTAAAGCGCACGATGGTGCGAATCACGTCGCGGACATCACGCGGATCAGGCACCAGGATCAAAGTGCTGGCTGTCAGCACACTGACGTTCAGGCACGTCGTCATCCCGTACGCATGAAACAACGGCAACTGAACTAAAGTGATGAGATCGGACTCGCCAGCGTTGATCCACACTTTGGACTGATAGGCATTGACCAGGATGTTGCGATGAGTCAGCATCGCGCCTTTGGACACGCCCGTTGTGCCGCCGGTGTACATCAAGATGGCGATGTCGTCGGGCGTGATCGGCACCGGCTGCGGTCGATCGGGCGCATTCTTCAGGACGTCCGCAAACCGATAGGTGTTCGCGTCCCGCGAGATGTCCACGCGATGGCCTCGTTTTTGCTCCATCAACAGGGTGAACGCCAGCCGCAAGATGGGCGGAAAGTACGTTTTGATCTCCGCGACGATGACGTGCTTAAGCGATGTGGCCGATCGGATGGATTTGATCAGCGGGTAGGTTAAGCTGAGCGTAACGATGACTTCCGCGCCGGAATCATCGAGCTGATGCGTCATCTCGTGGCTCTGATACAACGGATTGCACGGCACGATGATAGCGCCAGCGCGCAGCACGCCGTAGTAGGCGATGGGGAATTGCGGGCAGTTGGGCAGATGAACCGCCACCCGATCGCCCGGCTTCACCCCGAGGCGCTGCAAGGCCGCCGCAAACCGATCGACGGCGCGGTTGAATTCGCCATAGTTCAAACGCCGTCCTTTGAAAATGAACGCAGTCAGATCGGGATGATCATGGGCCACCTTGCGCAGCACTTCTGGCAAGATGATCTGGGGATAGTCGAGGTGTTCAGGGACATGCGGTTCGTAGAACTTCAGCCACGGTTTGTCAGACATACCGCCCCCTGTGTGGATGTGAAGAACTTCGCTACTTCAATCGTATGAGGTTAGCAGGCGTCTGTCACCTGAGTATCGTCACGCGCTTGGCGGATAAACCACACCCGCATTGCAGGGCAAAGTTTGACCTTTGCTCTGTTCGCTACTACAATCGATTCACCCCACTTGCAAGGAGACTAGCATGGCCGACGTGAAAGCCGCGTTCGAGCAAGCCGCGCTCGATTCCAAGAAGTTGCCGAAGCGACCCGATAACAACACGCTGCTCAAACTGTACGGGCTGTACAAACAAGCCACCAGCGGCGATGTGTCCGGCAGCCGCCCGGCCGGCTTCGACATGGAAGGCAAGTTGAAGTATGACGCATGGGCCAAATTGAAGGGCAAAACCAGAGACGCCGCGATGCAGGAATATGTGGCGCTGGTGGAGTCATTGAAGGCGAAGAAGTAAAACTTGACGAGTGATGAGTGACGAGTGAGATGATCTTCACTCGTCACTCGTCATTTTCACTGCGGCAAATTCAGATCGCACCCCAACGTCTCGATCAAGTCGTGCAGCGACAGCGTCGAGGTGTGCAGCACCCAATCCGCGTTCCATGTGTCGTGATGCTCTGCTAGCACGACCACTTCAAACTTTGCACCCCGTTCAATCAGGACACACGCTGCATAATCGGGCGGATAACGCAGAGCGCGACCGCCCTCGCTGCTGCCGGGCACGGCAAAACCAACTGCTGTCGCCGCCGGGGTCGGCTTGATGGTCGGACGTTGCACTAAGTCGGTGGTCTGATAATACACGCCGTAACCCAGCGAATAATCACTCATCTCGCGGGTGAAGTTAGAGGGCCGCTACGCTACTACCGTCTGCACCACTCGCGCCGACTGCCCAGCGTCGGCGATTCGACTCAGATAGATACTCAACAAAGCCTGGC
>JAUQXD010000789.1 GCA_030834835.1 Thermoflexales bacterium
ATCGTCTATCCGGGGCAAGCGCCAGCGGCAGAGCAAACCGCGCAATGGATCAAAGGCTTGCAGGAATCGATCCTGGAAGGCAAGGCGCTGGCGCAAGGCAACGACACACCGCCGCTAACGACGATGCGTGTCTTCGACGAGATGACAGCGCAGGGTATCGATCCGGTGTTGATCGAGCCGGATGAGTATGGCCTGCTCGATGCTTATGATTTTTCGGATGATGCGCTGGCGCACGTGATCGGGGCGCTGCTCGAAGGCAAGCAAGTGTTGATTCCCTCGCGCGCGGTGACGATCGACGGCGAGCCGACCTTCGCGTGGTGGGAGATCGATCCGGTGACGGGCGAGACGATCAGCGTGGGCGAGAACGGTCTGCATCCCGCCGCATTGGAGTATCGTCTGTTGAAGATCATCGTGGAGCAGATGGTCGAGATTTACGCCGGCAACGGCGGCGGCATTCAGCCGGACACGGTGAGCCTGGCTGAAAATGCACTGAAAATTGGGCTGAAGCTGCGCGAGTATTTCTTCGCCGTAGCGGCCGGCATCGGCGGCGGCAATCTGAAGCCCAAGGCGGATGAAAATCCGCCGCTGGATTTTCATCCAGCGGGAGCAAATTTTGATCTACTGAGTCCGGCCAACGGCAGCGCATGGCGCAGCCTGCCCGCGTATCTGTGCCCACCCATCGTGTGCGGCGTGGAGCAATTCTTCATGAACGATGTCGAGGCCGGTCTGTTGCCTTTACCCGAACTCGCCTTCGTTTACGGCGATGCGCTCGGCAGCGATATCGCCATCACGACGATGACGGTATCTGCGACGGGTAGCGGCACGCCGTCGTTCACGCTCGCAGCGAATCCGAATGCGTCGTCGATCGCGCCCGGCACGCTCAGCACGTTTCAAGCGCAGATCACCAGCAACTTCGCGGATGATTTCACGGTGGCCGTCTACGCTCCGATCGGTTGGGCGGCGACGATCTCGACCACCGGACAGATCAGCGTGCGTCCCGCCGAGGATGTTGCGCCCGGCAACTACGTGATTCAACTCGTGGCGCAATCGAAGCTGCACCCAGACTTGATTCGGACCGCCACCCACACGATCACGATTCAAAACTCGACGAGCGTGCAGCTGTCGATTGCGCCTGAGCCGCAGATCACGGTAGCGATGGACCTCGCGGCGCTCTCAGCCGATCCCAACGAAACCAACGATGGCGAAGTGGAAGTGCCCGGCGCAGCCTACACGATCATCCTCACCAACACCAGCGGCTCGACGCGCACGTTCGATGTGAATGTCAGCGGCCCGCCGTCCGATTGGCTGATTCTCAACGCAACACGATCGACGTCGGCGACGGTGAGTCTGCAAGCGGGCGAAGTCGCGCATCTTGGTCTGTACATCTCGCCGTCAAGCGGCACGCTGCCGCCCGTCAACACCAACTATCCGATCAATGTCACCGCGACCTCAACGCCGATCACCGTGCAGGCATCGTCGGTGTTCAACATGCCGCCGCAGCCGTTCAACACCATGACGCTCGATCCCACGAATCTGTATCTGCCGCCGAACAGCAGCACGCCGGTGAATCTCAACCTCACAAATGCCGGCAATGCGGCGGGCAGTTTCGATCTGTCCGCGCACGCGCTGCCGCTCACGACGACGATCGGCGGTCTGCCTGCGTCACAAGCGCTGGCGCAGGGCGCGAATGCGTCGCTGCCGTTGTCGTTGACGATCGGCGCTGCGAAGCCGGGCGCGACATTCCCGCTGGTCATCGCGGGCAAGGCGACCAACAGCACGACGCAGTATGCGACGGCGAACGTGCGCGTGGCCGGGCCATACAGCGGCGGCGTTTTTCAAGCGGCCGATCAATTGGCCTTCTGTCCGTTGAGCGAACCGAATCTTTCGGCCACGCTGACGACGCTGGCGATCGCCATGGCGAATCTGGAACAAGCCTGCGACGCGGGCATGTGCGATCTCAATCAGCGCGATCAGGCCGTGCGCGCGGCGCAGCAGGCCGCCAACTACGCCGGATCGTTCTCGCCGCTGGTCACGGCAGATGATGCCTTGCTGCAAGCGGCGAATTCATTGGCGACGCACATCAGCCCGGTCGATGTGGAGGCCGATCTGGCCGCCATTCGTGATGCCATCTCGCCGCTGCTGGCCGATCAGATGTGCGCGTTGAGCGAGCACATGCCGTCGCTGCGCTGGTCAACCGGTTACAGCGCCGCGCTGATTGGTCAATCGCGTGACACTGTGCTGGAGTTGGCGAACCTCGGCACGCTGACGACGACGTATGCGGTGACGATCACACTGCCCAACGGCCCGCAGAGTTTCAACGTGCTGGTGAATCCCGGCGCGACGGTGAGTTACACGTATGCGCTGAGCAACAGCGTGACGGGCGTAGTCAACGCGATCGCACAAGCAACAGCCGTCGGGCCGGAGGTAGAACTATCGGGTTTGAGTGCGTCCGCGACGACGCGGCTGAATGTCGTCGATCGCTTCGTGCAACTTACTGCCGTAAATCCCGATCCCGCCTTTGTCGAAACAGGCGTGAGTTCATCCAACATCGTGATCGAAGTGAACAACCTCGCCAACTTGCCCATCGATTCCACGGCATTGATCACGCTCACGTCGCCGGGCGGCAGCGTCGTCTATTCGGCGACGCTGCCGCTGCGTGTGCTGGGTGCGACGCAGACGTATGATCTCGGCGCGATCAACACGTCGGGGTGGGCGATCGGTATTTACACGGTAACGGTTAATCTGTTGTGCGCGGACGATCTGTGCGCCGCGCCGAATCCCTTGCCGGATGGCAGCGGTTACGGTTTCCTCACGGTGGGGCAAGGCTTGCAGATCGAGCACGCGGTGATACCGGACACGGTGACGGAAGGCACGTTCACGGTGACGACGATCATTACCAGCGCGCTCACTGCGCCTGCGATTGTGCCGCCGGCTGCTTGGCGCGCGGCATGTCACACCCGCGAAGGCGGGTGTCCAGATCGCGTCACTCTGGATTCCCGCCTACGCGGGAATGACGAATCGGGGGTGAGGCTGCCTGCGCCCAACGCCGTTACAACTCAATGGCCCATCACGCGCACGGAAAACACCACGCCCACCATCGTCTATTCTGGCACATGGGCGGTGATTACGCACGCCCGCGCCAGCCAGAACAACTTCAGCCGATCCTCGACGGTGAGCAACACCGCCACCTTCACCTTCACCGGCCTGTGGATCAACCTGGGCTTCGCCACGGCTTCAGATGGCGGCCAGGCTGACGTGTTGATCGACGGCGTCAACGTCGGTCTGGTGGACACGTACAGCCGCGACTTTGAAGTGGCGAGTTTTATCTTCGACAACCTCGGCGCCGGCGCGCACACGCTGGTGATTCGCGTGAAGGGTACGCATCATCCCAACTCGTCGGGCAACTTCGTCTCGCTGGACTACATCGACGTGTGGGATGGCACAGACATGCCCGCCGGCCGCGTCGAGCAGGACGATCCGCACGTGTGGCGCAGCGGTGGTTGGACCGACACGACGAATGTGGCGGCCAGCGGCGGCAGTTACATGAGCGACTCGGCAACGAACGATGCCACTGCGTGGTTCGCGTTCACGGGCGATTCGATCAGTTACGTCGGCTTTGCCGACAGCGGCGCGCATCGCGTGGGCCTCTCGATCGACGGCGTGTGGCGTGGCAACTTCAATTTGTATGCGCCGTCCGGCGAACAGCGCGTCATCTCGTTCAACAATCTCGGCCCCGGCGCGCACGTCATGCAAGTGCGGCACTACAGCGGCCCGGCGCGCGTCGATGCCTTTGAAACGCCCGGCCTGCCGCCGTTTTACACACCGCCCGCACCGAGCGGCATCACGCGCTACGAAGAATATCATCCGGCGCTCAGCTACAATGGGACAATCCCCATCCTTGGGTGGGACGGCTACGACTATTTTCACCGGCCGCAGGGCTGGAATGAAAACCTGATCGTGCCGATCATGAGCGATGCGGGTATGGTGTCGTCGAACGTCGCCAGCAATACGATCAGCCTGACCTTTGAGGGCGTGTGGGCCAGCATCGGGTACCGCACATGGTCCGATGGTGGTCGGGCCGAAGTGTTTGTCGATGGGGCCAGCGTGGGCACGATCGGGATGTACAGCACGACGAATGAATTGAAGTCGTTTGCGATCGGCAACTTGATCACGGGCACGCACACGCTGGAGATCGTCGTATTGAATCAGCCCGATCCGCCGGGCACAGGCCGCGTGATCTACTTCGACTATATCGACGTGTGGGATGGTTCGCCGCTGCCCGCTGGTTTTGTCAACGCTCAACGGCGCAGCGCCGATGGCCGGCTGCGTTTCAACGCCAGCGGCACCGATGCGTTCAGCGCGAATGCCATCGACGGCGATTACTTCACGTCCGGTCTGCCCAACAGTTTCGCTTCGGTCTGGTATCCCTTCGTGGGCGATTCGTTCACGCTGTACGGTTTCAGCCGCAACAACACCACCAGCGCGCGCGTCTACGTCGATAACGTCTTGATCGACACGGTGAGTTTTTCGTATCCGTATTCGGAACAGCCCATCGCCAGACAGTACAGCGGCTTTGGCGACGGGCCG
>JAUQXD010000790.1 GCA_030834835.1 Thermoflexales bacterium
GGCGCCATGCGCGCCGCCAGCGAGACTGCCTACAAAGGTGTGCTGAAGCCCGTGGAAGGCACGATCCTGACCGTGTCGCGCGCCGTCGCTGAGGGGGCCGAGCACGGCTTCAAAGAAAACGACGATCTGCTCCACGTCCTCGATCGCATGGTGTCGCACGCCCGCGAGGCCGTCGCCAATACGCCCAATCAACTGGAAATTCTCAAGCAGGCCGGTGTCGTCGATTCGGGCGGCCAGGGCCTGACCGTCATTCTGGAAGGCATGCTGCGTTATCTGCGCGGCGAATCGGTGGCTGCTGATCTCGTCATCGAAGCCGCCATCGATCTAAAAGAGGCCCTGCCCGATGCCGAAGTGGACGCGGGCGATGTGGCACTGGGTTACAGTTACGATGTGCAGTGCATCATCAAAGGCCGCGACCTCGATGTTGACGAGGCCCGCGCCCGCATCGCTGAGCTGGGCTTATCGACGCTGGTGGTTGGCGACAGCGAAACGATCAAGGTTCACGTGCACGTGCCGCGCCCGAGCGCCGTGCTGGCTTATGCGGAAACGATCGGCCGTCTGCACGACGTGGTCGTCGAAGACATGGCCGCGCAGTATCAGCAGTTCTTGCTGGGCCGCTCGGCCCCGCCGATTCAAGCGCCCACCTACAACCTCAAAGACGGTGACATCGCCACGCTGGCCGTTGCGCCGGGCGAAGGGTTGATGCGCGTCTTCCAAAGTCTGGGGACCACCGCCATCGTGCCCGGCGGCCAGACGATGAATCCCAGCACGCAAGACTTCGTGCAGCTGCTGGACGCCATCCCCACCGATCGGGCCTTGCTACTGCCCAACAATAGCAACGTGATCATGGCCGCGCGCCAGGCGGCCGAACTCAGCCAGAAACACATCATCGTCGTGCCCACGCGAACCATCCCGCAGGGCATTGCGGCGATGCTGGCCTTCAACGATCAACGCGATCTGGAAGCGAACGCCCACGCGATGGAAGCTGCGGCCAAACACGTCAAGACCGGCGAAGTCACCACCGCCACCCGATCGGTCGAGTTCAACGGGATCAAAGTTTCCGAGGGCCAGATCATCGGCCTGTTCAACGACGAGTTAACCACGGCCAACGAATCGGTGGAAGGCACGGTGTGGGCGCTGCTCGATCAGATGGGCGTGAGCGATCTCGAAATTGTGACGTTGTATTACGGCAACGACGTGACGGCCCATCAGGCCGATACGCTGGCCGGGGCGATTCGCGAACGCCACGCGCAGTTGGAAGTTGAAGTGGTTGACGGCGGTCAACCTCATTACGATTACATCCTGAGTGCGGAATAATTTTGCCTGACATGTCCCGAGTTCACATCATTACCGATAGCACCGCGCATTTTACCGACGCCACTCTGCCCGAGCGGCTGGGTGTCACCATCGTGCCGCAAACGATCCAGTTCGACCGCCAGTTGTATCGTGAAGGCGTCGATCTGTCGGCGGAGGAGTTCTTTCGCAAGCTGCCGCACTACGGCGTGCTGCCGACCCTGCACCCGCCGTCAACCGATCTGTTCCGAGAGCTGTATGCCGAGAAGATTCGGCAAAACAAGCAGATCCTATCGATCCACATCTCCAGCAAGATGAGCAAGACCGTGGCGATGGCCCGGCAGGCCGCCGATGAGTTCCTGGGCGGCAACAAGATCGTCGTGATCGATTCGCTCACCACCTCGATCGGGTTGGGGCTGCTCGTCGAAGCCGCCGCCACCGCCGCCGAGAACAACGCGCCCCTGGATGAAATCGTCCGCATCGTGCGCGGCATGATCACGCACATGTATGCCGTGTTCTTTGTGGAGAACCTAGACTATCTGGAACGCAACAACCGCCTGAGCAAATCGCAGGCCGTGCTGGGCACCATGCTGGGCATCAAGCCGTTTCTCACCATCGAAGACGGCGAGATCATCCCGATGGAGAAAGTCCGCACGCGCGAGAAGGCCATCGACAAGCTGGTTGAATTCGTCTCGGAGTTCTCCAACATCGAGCGCGTCGCCATCATGCAGAGCGGCCAGCAGCCGACGGAAGATACGCGCCTGTTGCTGGATCGATTGGAGCAGACGTTTCCCGGCCAGTACTTCCCGGTGATGACCTACGGTCCCGGCCTGGCCTGCCAGATCGGGCCGGACAGTGTGGGCGTGTTTATCTACGAAGGTTCCGGCAAGGAAGCCTAATCCGTAATGCGTACTGCGTAATCAGTGGCCTTACGCAGTAAGTATTACGCATTACGCATCATGGTTCATATCGTCACCGACAGCACCTCCGACATTCCCGCCGATTTCGTGCGCGAGCTCGACATTACCGTCGTGCCCGCGCACGTTATCTTTGGCAACGAGTCCTTCGACGACGGTGTGACCATCAGCCGCGACGAGTTCTATCAGCGCCTGGCCGCCAGCAAGGACCTGCCCACCACCGCCTCACCCAGCGCCGGAGAATTCGCCGAAGTGTATCAGCGCCTGGGCGGCGATATCATCTCCATCCACCTCGCCGCCAAACTCAGCGGCGTCTTCAACACCGCGCACTCGGCCACCCGGTTGGTGCCCGACCTCAACGTGACGTTGTTCGATTCCGACAGTCTGGCGATGGGTCTGGGCTGGCAAGTCATCGCCGCCGCCCGCGCCGCAAAAGCAGGCCAATCCGTCGCGCAGATCATGCAACTGCTGGAAAACGTGCGCCCACGCGTGCGCGTGTATGCGGGGCTGGACACGCTGGAATACGTGCGCCGCAGCGGCCGGCTCAGCTGGGCCAGGGCCATGGTCAGCCAACTCCTCCACATCAAACCCATCCTCGAAGTACGTGACGGCGTCGTCAGTCAACTTGAGCGCGTGCGCACGCGCCGCAACCTGCTGGCGCGGCTCAAAGAACTGGCGCACGAGCTTGGCCCGTTGGACGCCTTGGCGATTCAACACGCGCGCGCCTACGACGCGGCCCGCGCCCTGGCCGATGAACTGGCCGCGACCCTCTCCATCAACGAACCCATCGTCGTGTGCGAAGCCACCACCACCATCGGCACGCACGTTGGCCCCGAAGCCCTGGGCGTTATCGCTGTAAAAACCAATTCATAGTTCATAGTTCATAATTCATAATTCATCATGCGCAATACACGATGGTCCATCAGTGCGCGAACTTGTTCGACTTCGGTTATAATGGTTGACGTTACCCAAATTGTGAATTATGCACTATGCATTGTGCATTGAGAATTGATTATGACTCGTCCACCTGCGTTTGAAAAGCTCTATAAGATCCTGAAACTCGAAGCCGATACCGGGTATCGCGACAAGGCCATGATCGGCGGCCTGTCGCAATTTGCCGCGCGCTGGCAGCCCGAAGCGGGTGATGCCGAAAACGCGCCGCGCATCGCCGAGATCTTGCGCAGTTACAGCGAATTGAAGCCGGTCGATCCGCGCCGCATCGCCATCAACCAGATGGTGCAGTTGATGGGCTTCACCACGATGATCAAGCCCGATCCGAGCGCGGCCACGCAGCCCCCGATCGCTCCGGAGGCCGCCACCCAGCCCGATCGAGTTGAACGAGCCGATCGGGTTGAGAAGGCCGCATCGGTCCGATCGAGTACGCCACCGGCGCCGCCACCGGCCGCCGCTGCGCCGATCGAGCCAAACAAGATCGAACCCGCTGCGCCGCCCATCGAACAAGCGCCCGTTGAAACGAAGCCAACGCCCGCGCTCCGACCGGCTCCACGCCCGACACCGCCACGCGCGCCTGAGCCGGAACGTCGCCCGCAGCCTCAACCTGAACCGCGCGATGACCAGGGCAACAAACTGGGTCTGTCGTCGCCTGTCACCGCGATGAGCGGCATCGGCGCATCGTATGGCGAGAAACTGGCGCGATTGGGTGTCACCACCATCAACGATTTGCTGCATCTGTTGCCGCGCCGCTACGATGACTTTAGCAACCTCAAGCCGATCAATCGCTTGCAATATGGCGAAGAAGTTACCGTGATCGGTTCGGTCTGGGACACGGCTGAAAAGCGCATTCGCGGCGGCTCGACGATTTTCACGGCCACGCTGAGTGACGGCTCCGGCCTGATTCAATGCACGTGGTTCAACAATCCCTACGTGCGCGACAAATTGAAGCGCGGCATGCAGATTGTCGTCAGCGGCAAAGTCGATGAGTACAACGGCCAGCGCACGTTTCAGGTACCCGAGTGGGAACCCGTCGATACGGAACTCTTGAACACCGCTCGCATCGTGCCGGTGTATCCGCTGACCGAAGGGCTGGGCAATCGCTGGCTGCGCAAGATGACCAAACGCGCCGTCGATTACTGGGCGACGCGATTGGACGAGACGCTGCCCGTGAGCGTGCGCAATTCGGCTGGTGTGATGAACCTCTCGTCGGCGATTGCGCAGGCCCACTTCCCGGACTCGATGAGCAGCCTGGAAGCGGCGCGCAAAC
>JAUQXD010000791.1 GCA_030834835.1 Thermoflexales bacterium
AAGTCGCATGGAAATCAGCCCGAATGTGCACCTCATTCCCAGCACCATCGTCAACGTTTATCTCATCGTCGAGCCGGACGGCCTGACATTGATCGACACGGGCCTAGCCGGTAACTTCAAAACGGTGATGAAGCACATCGCCGGACTGGGCAAACGGCCGACTGATCTCAAGCGCATCATTCTCACGCACTCAGACGGCGATCATGTGGGCGCGCTCACTGCCCTGAAGGCCGCCACCGATGCGCGCGTCTACGCCAGCCCGATCGAGGCTCAAGCGATCGAGGCCGGAAAAGTCTCACGCGATTTGAAAGTGAAGGGGCTACTCGCGTTGCTGATCAAGTATATCGTCGGACCGTTGTTCAAAGCGAAGCCCGCGCACATCGATGAACTGATCAACGACGGCGATGTGCTGCCCATCCTGGGCGGCCTGCGCGTCGTCGCCACGATCGGTCACACGCCGGGACACGTCTCGTTGTACGCGCCCGCGCACAAGATTCTATTCGGTGGCGATTCGATGGTCTCGGAGAAATCGGGCCTGCGCGTCTCACGCGGTATGAACACGTGGGATGAAGCCAAAGCGAAAGAAGCGGTGAAGATTCAGGCCGCCCTTGGTGTGGAGATGGTGTGCGTGGGTCATGGGCCGGTGGTTACGAATGCGGCAGGCAAGTTTCCGATAGTATGACGGAAATATGGAGAGATTGAGAGACAGAGAGATGGGGAGATTGATCGCTCCATCCCTCCATCTCTCTGTCCCGCTATCCGACTGCGACTCGGTATTTTCGCCAGTACCGCTGCATCCCCGTCGCCGACATCCACGACGGATTGGCTGCCTCGTAAGCGCCTGTCATCTCGTCTGGCAAACCCTCGCGTTTGGCGCGCGCGCCCGTCCACTGCATAAACTTATCGCTGATGGCTGGCATCGGCGGATCGGCGGGCAGCGTCTCGATCATAAACGCTTCCACTTCGTCGAGGCCGCGCTGCAACATCTCGAAGTGCCACTCTGGATTATCATAGATACCGAAATGCGTCGGTGCCAGTCTCTTGCAGCTTGTTTCCTGCATCTTGCCTAGACTTTCGCGCCAGCGTTCCAGATGGAACTCCGGCGGCGGCATGGGCACGCGCAGATGCGGCGGCCCGGGCAAACGGATACCGCCCACATCGCCCGTAAACAACGTGTCTTCCAGCAGATAGGCGTAATGATGCTCCGCATGGCCCGGCGTATCGAGCGGGCAAAACCGCAAATGATCGATCACGACCTCTTGCTGATCCTGAATGACAATCAACTTGTCTTCCGGCACGCACAAGAATTCACCCCACAGTTGATCCATCAGCGGGCCATAGATGCGCGTCGCGCTGTTGATCAACTTCTCCGGGTTTAGCATATGCCCGGCCCCGTTGGGATGCACGTAGATGCGCGCCCCCTGCCCGTGATCACCGTGCCGCGCCAGCCAACCTGCCGCCCCCGCGTGATCGAGGTGGATGTGCGTCAGCAGCACATCGGTGATGTCGTCCACCGTCAAGTCATGCACCTTCAGCGCGGCCTTCAACGCCTCGATGGTCGAACCCGGCCCGCTCTCGATGATGGCCGCGCCGCGCGGGTGTTTGATCAAGTACGACGCAATGACGTGCGGAATGCCCTGAAAGTTAAGGTCGAGCGTGTAGACTTCGGTCATGGGTCTCCTAATGCGTAATTCGTACTGCGTAACGGAAGCAAGATGCAAGATGCAGGATGCAGGAAATCTTACCACACCCTCATCTTACGCAGTACGTGCGCTCCGCAAGGACATCGAGGACTACTATTCGTGGACTAATTCTCGCAAACACATCGAGGACATTCTACCGATGAAAGTGCGAAAACCGGCCATTGTTCTGCAATAGCCCATGATGTCTTTGCGATCCAATGTGTCAAACAGTACACGATGTCCTTGCGGTTAAAAGTCCGCGATGTCTTTGCGAATCGCAAGTACGCATTACGTATCACGCAACACGCACTACGCACCACGTTTACTCGTCACTCGTTACTCGTCACTCATTCCTCAACAACCCCTGCTCATAAATCCGTCTCACCGTGTCCTCGATCTGCGGCTCCTGCACGCTGAGGTCCTCGATGCGATAGCGGGCGCTCAGGCGCTGGATCAACTCTGAGGCGCTGATGTCGCCCCGCGCGAAGCGATACGTCACGCGCCGCCCATCGTGATGCGTTACCTGAGCGCCATCGATGCTGACGTCGGCATAATCTTCCGCCAGATCGACAACCAACTCGCGCTCGCCGCCGAAGCGCACCAGCAGATCATTGGGCGAACCATCGAACAGCAGTTGCCCCCGATCGATCATCATCACGCGTTCGCACAATTTCTGCACGTCGCCTAAATCGTGCGTTGTGAGGATGACGGTCACGCCGCGCTCGCGATTGATCGTTTTGATGAACCGGCGAATGCGCTCCTTCGCCACTACATCGAGGCCAATCGTCGGCTCGTCCAAAAACAGAATGCGCGGATCGTGCAGCAGCGCACCCGCCAAATCGGCTCGCATACGTTGGCCCAGCGAGAGCGATCGAACGGGGGTGTTGATAAAATCGCTCAGGCCCAGCAGTTCCCGAAACTCAGTTAGATTGTGTTCGTAGCGATCTTCGGGGACGCGATACACATAGCGTAATAAATCGAGCGACTCGATCACGGGCAAGTCCCACCACAAGTTCGTGCGCTGGCCGAACACCACGCCAATGCCGCGCACGTGATCGACGCGCTGTTTCCACGGCACGCGCCCATCGACGCACACCTCACCGCTCGAAGGCACGAGGATGCCCGTCAGCATTTTGATTGTGGTGGATTTGCCCGCGCCATTCGGGCCGAGATAGCCGACGAGTTCGCCTGCTTCGATCGCGAAGGACACATCGTTCACGGCGCGCACCACGCGAGACTCGCGCGAGAACAAATTACGCACCGCGCCCCCTGCCCCGCGATGATGTCTGGCAACTTTGAATTCTTTGTGGAGGTGGGATACTTCGATCAGTGACATTGCTTTCGCCTGATGAGTGACGAGTAACGAGTGACGGGAGCACGACACCGCATGCGTGAGTGAATTTATTCCTCACTCGTCACTCATCACTTATCACGTTATAATCTCTTCAGCCTGTATTCAAGGACGCTAATGGACATCGTCTTGCGCATCATCGTTTTCATCATCGGGCTGACCATTGTCGTCCGCACGATCTTTTCAGCCGTGCAGACGTTTGTGGTGCCGCGCAGCGCCCGCGATAAACTAACGACGCTGGTGTTTCGCTTCGCGCGCCGCATCTTTGATATTCCGCTGCGCAAGACCAACACCTACGAGCAGCGCGATCGCATCATGGCCTACTTCGCGCCGATCGGGTTGTTGATGCTGCCGCCGGTCTGGCTCGTCCTGGTGGCGCTAGGCTATGCGCTGATGTACTGGGCGGTCGGCAACGTCGGCCCGTTCGAGCAAGCCATCAAAGTGAGCGGCTCATCGTTGTTGACGCTGGGCTATGCTGCTCCATCGGATTTGCCCGATACGGCGCTCATGTTCAGCGAGGCCGCCATTGGCCTGATTCTCGTCGCCCTGTTAATCTCGTATTTGCCCACGATGTACGGCGCATTTCAACGCCGCGAGTCGGCGGTGACGATGCTGGAAGTGCGCGCCGGATCGCCCCCCTCCGCCATCGAGATGATCTTGCGCTACAATCGCATCCACGGTCTCGATCGGTTAAGCACGGTCTGGCCGCTGTGGGAGGCGTGGTTTGCCGACATCGAAGAAAGCCACACCTCGCTGGTAGCGCTGGTCTTCTTTCGGTCGCCGCAGCCCGATCATTCGTGGGTGACGGCCGCGGGCGCGATTCTGGATGCCGCCGCACTCACGCGCTCCACGCTCGATGTGCCCACCGATCCGCAGGCCGATCTGTGCATCCGCGCGGGCTTCATCGCCCTGCGCCGCATCGCCGATTATTTCCGCATCGCCTATAATTCATCACCGCGGCCCGGCGATCCGATCAGTATCAGCCGAGAAGAATTCGATCTGGCGTGCGATCAACTGGCGGCTGCCAATGTGCCGCTTAAGCCCGATCGCGATCAGGCCTGGCGCGATTTCGCCGGATGGCGCGTCAACTATGATACAGTTCTGCTGGCGCTGGCCGCCATCACGATGGCTCCATACGCGCCGTGGTCGTCCGATCGATCGCTGCTGCCCGCCAGACGCCGCGCCAAATTGAAATAGGCCGTTATCGAGCGGTATGTTCCAACAACAATTCTCATTTAGCAGGTAGAGCGAAACCGTAGGGCGGCTTTCCATAGCCGCCGATTGTGGCGCGTATGGAAACGCGCCCTACATTGTGGGATGCTCGCCACAGACGTTCGGGCACACTTGCACCCACTGCGTGCAGTGCGGTGTGACGGTCGAGCGGTGTGTTCCAATCGGATTTTCACCGCAACACGCGATACGTAACACGAAATAGGTTACAAATTATACCGCCGATACCCGTCCGACAGGTGGTATAATCGTTTGCGTCATTTTTCACCAGAGCAATTTTCATCACAATCTCACCGAACCAGAATGGTTCTAGTTTAGAAGGAGCATCACATGGACAAGCCGTTACCTATCGCTTTTGACCCGACCCACGACATTTACCACTACGAAACGCATCCGCTTGAGTCGTTCTTCACGCCGAAGAACGTCGCCTTAATCGGCGCGACGGAGAAGTTTGGCAGCGTGGGCCGCACGATACTGTGGAATCTGATCAGCAGCCCCTTCGGCGGCACCGTGTACCCGATCAATCCCAATCGCCCCAGCGTGCTGGGCATCAAGGCATGGCCGAACGTGGCCTCGATTCCCGAGAAGGTCGATCTGGTCGTCATCTGCACCGCCGCGCCCAGCGTGCCCGGCCTGATCAAAGAATGTGTCGAGGCGGGTGTCAAGACCGCCATCGTCATCTCGGCCGGTTTCAAGGAAGTGGGGCCGGAAGGCGTGGAACTGGAACGCCAGATTATGGAACACGCCCGCAAGGGCAACATGCGCATCATCGGTCCGAACTGTCTGGGCGTCATGGCCCCGCACAGCGGCCTCAATGCCACGTTCGCGTCCGGCATCGCGCGACCGGGCAATGTGGGCTTCATCAGCCAATCGGGCGCGTTGTGCACCGCCGTGTTGGACTGGTCCTTCCGCGAAAACGTGGGCTTCAGCGCGTTCTTGTCGCTGGGTTCAATGCTCGACGTTGGCTGGGGCGACCTCATCTATTATCTGGGTGATGATCCCAAGACCAGCAGCATCGTCATCTACATGGAATCCATCGGTGATGCGCGCGGCTTTTTGTCGGCGGCGCGTGAAGTCTCGCTGACCAAGCCCATCATCGTGATCAAGCCGGGCCGCACCGCGGGCGCGGCCAAAGCCGCCGCCTCGCACACCGGCTCATTGACCGGCAGCGACGAAGTCTTGGAAGCCGCGTTCCGCCGATCGGGTGTGCTGCGCGTCAACGACATCGCCGATCTGTTCGACATGGCGGAAGCGCTCGCGAAGCAGCCGCGCCCCAAAGGTCCGCGCCTCACCATGGTCACCAATGCGGGCGGCCCCGGCGTGCTGGCGACCGATGCGCTGCTCACCGCCGGTGGCGAACTCAGCGAGATTTCACCGGAAACGATGGAGATCCTCAACAAGTTCCTGCCCGCCACCTGGAGCCACAACAACCCGATCGACATCATCGGCGACGCCGACCCGCAGCGCTATGCCAAAACGCTGGAAATTGCCGCGAACGATCCCAACACCGACGGCCTCCTGGTCATCCTCACGCCGCAAGCGATGACGGATCCCACGCAGACGGCCGAACTCTTGAAGCCTTATGCGCACAGCACGGGCAAGCCGGTATTGGCCAGTTGGATGGGCGGCGCGGATGTGGAGGCAGGCGAGCGCCTTTTGAATGCGGCCGGCATTCCCAACTTCAAGTATCCCGATCGCGCCACCAAGGCCTTCATGTACATGTGGAAGTCGGCGTACAACTTGAACGGCATCTATGAAACGCCGCACATGCCGGAAGACGAAGAGACCAAGATCGATCGCGCCAGGGCCGAGAAGATGATTCAAGACGTGCGCGAGAGCGGCCGCACCATTCTGACCGAATTCGAGTCGAAGCAATTGCTGGCCGCGTATGGCATTCCAATTGTGGAAACCCGCATCGCCGTCACCGAAGCCGAAGCGGCGCAGGCCGCCGACGAGAT
>JAUQXD010000792.1 GCA_030834835.1 Thermoflexales bacterium
GCGCGCCCGTGATAATGGCGATTACTTCCGTTCATCGTTCCTGGGCGTGACGCAGGCCAACTCCGATTGGGCCGTGATCACCTCGTTCAACGAGTGGCCGGAAGGCTCGATGATCGAACCGAGTGTGAAGTATGGCGATCAGTATCTAAATCTATCGAAAGAATTGGCTGATACGTATCGGGCGACGGCCGGTAACTACGTGCTGGTCCCGACCGAAACACCGGTGCCGACGAATACACCGACGCCCACCAATACGCCGACCGTCACGCCGACGCCGACCAACACGCCGACCAATACACCCACCAGCACGCCGACGTTTACACCCACGCCGACCGAGACGCCGACGCCGACGCCGACCATCACGCCCACAGACACCCCAACACCCACCAACACGCCGACCGAGACACCGGTCCCGACGAATACGCCCGTGCGAATCGTTCAGGCGCTGCCCAATGCGGCCAAAGCGGCAGCCGGTGAAAAAATCGCTGTGCCTTCGGTTACACCCGTTCGCGCGCCCAATGCAGCCCCAACCGCGTCAGTGGCCGCCACCGATGAACTTCCGGTAGCCTTTGTGGTGGGCGGCCTGCTGATGTTCATAGCGGCCATCGTCGTGGGCTGGATGTTGGGGCAGCGTAATCGACGATAGTAGATTGGTAGATTAGTAAAGTAGTGATTGGTAGATCGGTA
The DNA here is from genome assembly GCA_030834835.1 of Thermoflexales bacterium. GTDB lineage: Bacteria > Chloroflexota > Anaerolineae > Fen-1058 > Fen-1058 > JAGOBP01. The sequence continues at coordinate 688 of JAUQXD010000792.1, forward strand.
ACTGGTCAATCAGTTACCAGTCAACCAGTTACCAATTGGCTAATCGACCACTCGACTACATTTCCACAATCACCTTCAACGTGCCCTTTTGCGCCGCGTGCTCAAATGCGGCCACACCATTGTCCAGCGAATAGCGCGCCTGGATCAGCGGCTCCACATCGATCTGATGATTCGCCAACAGCCGGATCGCTGGTGGAAACGGCCCGCAGCGCGATCCGATCAAGGTCACTTCGTCTACCACGACCTTCGTTAGATCGACCGTGATTTCTCCATGATACGTTGACTTCAGCACGATGATGCCACGCGGGCGCACCAATCGGCGCGCCGCTGCATAACCACTGGGCGTGCCCGTCGCCTCGATCACGATGTCGAGCGAGGCGGGTTTGATCGCAGCCAGATCGATCGTCGTGACGAGGCCGTGTCGTTTCAACAAGTCTAGTTTATCGGCATGCCGCCCCACCGTGATCAGATCGCAACCCGAGAGCGCTACGACCTGCGCGCATAGCAGACCCAACTTGCCATCGCCGATCACGGCCACCCGATCGGTCGGGCGGATGTTCACCTGATCGGGAATTTCACAGGCTGCGGCCAGTGGCTCGATGAAGACGGCTTGATCATCTGTAATCGAATCGGGCAGAGGGTGCAGATTATCAAACGGCAGCACCGCGTAATCGGCAAACGTGCCGCCGCGTCGATCGATACCCAGCGTGGTGCGATTGGGGCAGTGCGTAGGTCGATTGGCACGGCACGTTTCGCATTTGCCGCACGCCGCGTTGATCTCACCGGCCACCCGACGCCCGATCAGCTCCTCGCGCCCGACGGCCTGCTCTACTACGCCGACGAATTCGTGACCGGGTACGCCTTTGAAGTTCATATACCCTTTCACCAGTTCCAGATCGGTGTTGCACACGCCGGCGCGCAGCACGCGCACCAACGCCTCACCGGCCGGTGGAACGGGCACAGGATAGTCGGTGTCTAGCCGCAGCCCGTTATTGATCACTAATGCTCGCATGATTGTCCTTACACGTGGTACGTGGAACGTGTTGCGTGAAAAACACGGAACACGCACCACGCATCACGTCACTGAACCTTATCAAATCTCAGCCAGCGGGTTTTCCTCGCTCAACAACTTGACCTCGACATTCGCCCCGCCGCAGTACATACCGACCAGCGTCGCGACATCGGCGCTGAAGGTGTCCACATCCGCGCGCGTCACCGGCGGCAGGCCGTCGATATTGATCACGACCGCCGTTGTCGTGCGCTGTAACTTCGTGAACTCGCCCTGTCGCCACGTCCAGCGGCGCGTCATCACTTGTGGCACGGTGCGTGAGGGCGATGTCACATAAAAAACGATCTCGCCGGGCAGCGGGTGTTCGATCGGGCCGCCGTTGAGCGGCGGAAATTCTTCTTGCCCCGTCGCGTAGCCTAAAACGAGTTCATCGTCAGCGTGCAGCAGATCGATCGCGTGACCGCCAATCGGCACGAGGTGACGCAGCGAGGCGCTGTTGCCTAACGCGGCGAGTGTGTTGATGTAGGGCAAGCCTGCGCTGAGCGAAGTCGAAGCGTCGTTGCGCCGCACGCGCTTCACCAATGACTCGATCGCGCTGGGGTAGTCGGTCGGCTTTGCGCCAAAAGCGCGATAGGCTTCGCGCCACGCCGCGATGTTGGGATGCGCGGATACGGGATCAAGATCGGCTCGCTCGCGGATCGTTTTCTGTGCGCCTGTCAGCATGCGCGCCACTTCGTCGATGGGCGGATCGATGTTGATCACGCGCCGTGCAATGACCAGTCCGCGCACGTAGCCGGGGTAGTTCTGGAAGAGTTGGGGATCGATGCGACAAATCATGATGAGTCAATTCTACCCGCGTTGACTTGAAAACAAAAGAGCCGACATTATCCGTCGGCCCCTTTGCTCATTGTTCATTGATCATTGTTAATTGAACATTGTTACGCCGTGGCCGTTTGCGGCTTGCGGCGGAACCACGTGCGCCACTCGCGATTTTCCCAGACCACCAGCAACTGCGAAGCGACGAAGATCGACGAGTACGTGCCGCTCATCAGGCCGATTAGCAGGATGATGACGAAGTTGTGGATCGTCACGCCGCCGAACAGCGCCAGCGCCAGCATGGTGAAGAACATCGTCAACTGTGTCACCAGCGAACGGGCCACCGTTTGCAGCAGACTGGCATTGACGATGACTTCAAACTTCTCACCGCGCCGCTTGATGAGGTTCTCGCGGATGCGGTCGAACACCACGATCTTGTCCTGTACCGAGAAGCCCAGCATGGTCAAGACGGCCGTCAAGAACAGCGAGTCCACCTGCCAGCCCAGCAACTGCCCGAACAGGGCCGCCGAGCCGATGATCACCACCACGTCGTGTAGCAGGCCCAGGATGGCGGCCACGCCATAGCGAATGGAGTGGGGCACTTGCCGGAAGGCGAACCACAGGAACAACATGATGACGATCGTGGCAATGACGATAACCTGCACCGCACTCTGCACCACTTCGGCGCCGATCGTCGGGCTGACCGAACTGAACTCCAATTCGGTGACGGCCCCGTACTGGGCACGCATCGTCTCCAGGATTTGATTCTTGGTGGCGTCTTCCATCGTCTTGGCGCGAATCTGCAGGCCGTTGGCCGACAAAGTCTGCACCTGGCTATCCGGGAAACCGGCATTGCTGAAGATCAACTTGACATCGGCGGGAGCGGGCGGTGCCGCCTCAAACGAAACCTTGAGCAGCGAGCCGCCGGTGAAGTCGATGGCCAGCGGCAGACCGAACAACAGCAGCGCGATCAAGCCGGGCACCGTCAACAACATCGAGAATGCAAAAAACCAGTAGCGTTTACCGACAATATTCCACATAGGTGTCTCTTTTCCCTGATTACGCGCCGAACAAGTTCGTGCGGCCTTCCAGATCGACGTTGTCCGTGATGAGGTGCAGCACGGTGCGCGTGACCTGGATTGAGGTGAACAGACTGATGAACACGCCGATGCCCAGCGTCACCGCAAAGCCCTTGACGATGCTGGCTCCGAAGTTGTTGCCAAACCACCACAGCACGACGCAGGTGATGAGCGTGGCAAAGTTCGAGTCGCGGATCGAGGTCCACGCGCGCTCGAAGCCGACTTCCACGGCAATGTTCAACCGGCGGCCGTGGCGCAGCTCTTCCTTCAACCGCTCGAAGATCAGCGTGTTGCCGTCGACGGCCACGCCGACCGATAGAATGAAACCGGCGATGCCGGGCAGCGTCAGCGTCACGGGCAGCAGCCGGAAGATTGAGAATGTGATCAGGCCGTACAGCGCCAGCGACAACACCGCGACGAAACCGGCGACCCGATAGTACATCAGCATGAAGAAGGCCACCGTCGATAGACCGATGATGCCGGCGATGACACTGGCGCGGATCGAATCCTCACCCAGCGTCGGGCCGATGGTGTTGCTCTGCACGACCTTCAGCGACACGGGCAGCGCGCCGTAGCGCAGCAGGTTCACCAGCCGGTTGGCTTCATCCACGCCGCCCTCACCCACCGTGATGACGCCCTGACCATCGGGGATCTGGCTCTCAATGCTCGGGCAGGACTGCACCACGTTATCCAACACGATGCAGGCAAAGTATTGCCGTCCGGTCGTCTGCTTGTTATTAGCGCCCGTGAACTGCGCGAAGCGCTGTGTCGCATCGCCGTGCAACTGGAAGGCGACCTGCGGCTCATTGCCGCCCACGCCGCCCAGAGTTACGCCCAGGCGCGACGGCTCCAGATCGCCGCCGCTGACGATAGTGGTATACACTTTTTCTGGAATGGTCGGGGTGGTGGACAGAGCTGCCGTGTCGGTCAATACGCCCGTGCCCGGCGTGGTCGTCGCGGCTACGGTCGGCGACGGGTTGCCCGTAGTGCGGATAACGGCCCCGTCGTCGAAATAGTCTAGACCGTTGTCGGTCCATTCTAGGCGACCGGTCTGTTGAATCAGCGCAATCGCGTCGGCAGGATTATCGACGGCGGGCAGTTCGACGAGCAGGCGGCAGTCGCCTTGCACCTGCACCACCGGCTCAGATACGCCTAAGCCATTGACACGGTTCTCAATAATCTGGCGCGCATTGTCCAGACGTTCGGCCATGTTTTCAGTGCCGCAATCCTCGGCTTCCAGCAAGACCTGCGAACCGCCGCTCAAGTCCAGCCCCAGCCGCACGCGAATATCGCGGTTCAGGGCGTCGATGCGATCGGCCGGCGTCAAAGCGACCAGCGAGGCTAACACTGTCAATACGACAGTGATCACCAACCAAATACGAGTACGTCGCGACATGCAAACTCCTGTTTCATACAACAAAGTCGCCGGCAGATTAGGCCGGCGCGACCTTCAAACGGGCGGGATTATAGTCCATGCCCATGTATCTGTCAAAGATTGAACGATCATTCAGTGGCGTTCGTCAGGAACTTAACCACGCGATCCAGCACGTCCTGCGGAGATAGATCGTCGGTCGATAAGTACAAGTCACACGCCGAAAACGCGCTGCTCAAGCGACGTTGCTGCTCCGATAGGTACTCGGCGGTCCAATCGGCCCGGTGTTGACGCGCGGCGATCGTTTCCAGCCGGGCGTCTAGGTAGATCAGCACATCGGGCGCTTGCGCGCCGCGCATCTTCCACAGATCGATTACGCCCGAATGTTCCTGGGCGACGACCCGCGCGCCGGCATAGCCGCGCGCCCACAGACCGCGTACCAGCGTCGTCTTGCCGCTGGCGCACGGCCCGACGATGACGATGTGCAAGAGCTGTGCCTGTGCCATATCACTCGTCTAGCGGCGATTAAACATGCGCTTGATCAAGTTCTGGCTGGCGACGCGCGGCCCGGTATGATTGTGATTGACGGCGCCGATCTTGCCCAGCGTTTCCAGCGTGGCAAATACCACCAGCGTATCGTTGAGATGAATGAGTTCGTCGTACTGCGGATGCAGGTGCATGTGTTCGCCGGTGTTATGCATGATGATGGTCATATCGAATTTGCGCTCGGCTTCTTCCATCGTCATACCGGGCAGCGGCGAATCGTGTGTCACGGTAATCTGGCTGACGTGCAGCAAAGTGTCGCCCACGTAAAACGAATACTCGATGTGAGCACGCGTGGCCGCCGCCGCAAAGGCCGGGGCCGCCAGCCCCGAAGCGCTGAAGGCGGTATGAATGCCGAAACCGCGCTCGATCTTTTCGGCCAGATCGGCGTCGAACATGCGCAGTACCACTTTGATGTCCGGCTTCATTTCGCGGGCGTCCAGCGCGATGTCCAGATTGGTCAAATCGTCCTGAGTGCTGCACACAATCGAGGTGGCGCGTTCCAATCCCGCTTTGCCCAGCACGTCGCGTTGTCGTGCATCGCCGATGATGACGGGCACGTCGAAGTGGCGCACCAGCGCAATGAACGGCTTCTTTTCGTCCTGTTCGATGGCGACAACGGCTTGCCCGAATTTGAGCAGCTGCAAAATCACTCGATAGCCCAACTTGCCTACGCCGCATACGATCACGTGATCTGAATAGAGACTGGCCAAAGCGACCTCCCACTCCTGCCCGCGCGCCGATCGATTGAACAGCTTAACGCCCAGATTGGCCGCGCCCGCGCCCAACCATGCCAGCCCGACGACGGGCATGATGAAGAAAAACATCTGCAAGTACCACGGGTCTGGAAACGGCGTATTGGCCTGCAAGAAGATCATCGCCAGCACCAGGAAGATGGCTTCCACGGCTGACGGCGGATCTTGCACATCGGCCAGCAGCGCCAACTGCCAGTACGCCAGACCAAAGATGCCAACCAGCGCAAAGAAGACCAGAATCGGGCGGCTGAAGGCGCGCAGCAACACGCGCGTATCACGCCAGTTCTTCTTGAGCGTGCGGCTGATTCTCGACGAGGCGGTTGAATCGGTCGTTAGGATTGTCATGTGAACAGCGCTGCCGGAACGGCACCGCCTCCCGCCGATCGATGACGCTGGTCCGGCGGGAGGCGGAAATTTATCGGGGCTGCGACTAGCCGGCGAGCGCGGCCAAAATCATCACGAAGCCGGCAATGCCCAGCACGACCGAACCGGCAGCCATGATTAGCATCTGGCGATCGATGGGCGTGTTACTCGCGCGTTTAGCCACGCGCGGCGTTGCACCGGTGGATTGCGGCGGGCGCGGCATCGTTGCGGTGACTTTGGGCACCTGCAACGTAGTGCCGCGCTGCGAGACGATGGTCTCTGACGCCTGGGGCGGCATCGGCGGATCAACGAGGCGGCGCGCCGCCGGACTCTGTTCTTCAGTCGGGATCACGACGGATGGTTTAATCTGGGTGGGCGCGGGTCGCGCCGGCGGCACGATGCCGGCTTGCGTCACGTCGGCATCAAACCTGAGCGCAGGCTGTGGCGGCAAGGTAACATCGGCTTTGGCTTCGACCGCCG
>JAUQXD010000793.1 GCA_030834835.1 Thermoflexales bacterium
ACCGCGTCGCTTGCCCCACATCCGGCAGTGCGAACCACAACCAACCGATCACTACATACTGAAATGTCACGAACCAACTGAATGCCGTCCACAGGCGTTTCTGCGCGGGCTTGTCCTTCAAGCCGCGATACCACTTACGTGTGCGATCACTCCACTGTTTGTGGACAAACAGCGCCACACCGTGCCACACGCCCCACAGCACAAAATTCAGTGCGATGCCGTGCCACAGGCCGATGACGACCATGGTCGCCAACTGTGTGCTCAGCACAATCACCGTCGATGAGGGGCGGCGTTTCAGCATCAACAGCCAGCGTGACAGCGGCGAGAACACATACGCCCGCGCCCAACTGCTTAGCGTCATGTGCCAGCTTTGCCAGAACGCCGTGATATTCGTTCTCAAATACGGACGATTGAAGTTGTCCGGCAAGTGAATACCAAACAACAAGCCAAGCCCGATGGCAATATCCGTGTAGCCGCTGAAATCAAAATACAGGCGCAAAGCGTAACCATAGAGCAGCGCCCACAGGCCAAGCGGATTGTCGATCTGTGCAGCATTGATCGCATTGAGTGATGCGCCTTGCGCGAGTAAGTCTGCAATCGCGAACTTCTTCAACACCCCGATCGCAATCCGACTCAGCCCGGCGGCCCAGCGTTCGGCGTCGAAGCCGCGCAGCGCGGGCAGGGCGCGCACATCGCCGACGAACCGCTCGGCTCGATCGATTGGCCCTGCCGTGAACGATGCGAAGAAGATGATGTACGTAACATACTCGCGCAGGGAGAGCGCCGGTAGTTGCCCCGTTTGTCGATCGCGCAGGGTGTGCAGCCAGCGAAAGGCCACATACGAGAAGCCCAGCCAGTTCAGGTCGATCAGGCTCGCCAGCGAAGTATCTTGCCCCGTCGCACCGCGCCACAGTTGACCGATGGCTCTGGCTAACGGTTCGGCCTTCAGCACGATAAACAGCCCAATGATCAACAATCCACCCAGCGTGACGATGTGTCTTCGATCGGCGCGGTGAGTCAATCGGGCAATGGCGACGAACAGCACGCCGACAACCAATAGCGCAACGATCACCATCAACGGATCGGGCGGTCGCGATGGCGTTAGCCGATATTCCGCATCGACGAAGCGAAATAGCGACAGCCCGATCACGCTCAGCGCCATCACGCCGATCGAGACTATGTCGTCGCGGGACGGGCGGGCTTGATCGGGCGATCTGGTCCACCACCAGGCCGCAATCGTGATCGTCAGCGTGGCCGTCGGCAGGATGTAGTCGCTAAAGCGGATCGGCAGGGGCGGCTGCAGCCAGTAGATGGCGATAACGCTGCCAATGAATAACGCCCACGACCGCACACGTGCAGGCAGGGCGGCGTAGACGATGGCAAGCACGCCGAAGATAGCGATGGCGCGGAGATCAAAGGTCACGACTTAGAAGCCTTGATAGATCCACTGCGGCGCGCTGTCGGTGGCGGCGATGATCACGAGGAGGACGATCACGCACAGCGTCAGGGCCATGAGGTTTTCACGCGAGAAGAGTCGGGACATGGCGAATCAACGAATCAGCGATAAAACGATCAAGCGAGTCAGCGAACGTCCATCACGTTCACTCGTCACTCGTCAGTTCGTCTCCCCGCAATACTTCCACTCACCGTCCTCCTGCACCACGGAGTAGGTGCCCAGGGGAAATTCGTTCTTCTCCTGACCGTAGTCGGCGATGATCTTGCCCTGACACGTGACCTTGTCTGCACCGTCGGCCGCGCATACCATGCCGTCGAGTTTGACGCCGGTCGTGCCGAGGAAGGTGGTGGCTTCCATCTGCAGATCCTTTTCCATGGCCGCGCACAACAACGATCGGAGGGCGGGTTCGTCGCCCGTAATTTTGGCCTGCAAGTATTTCTCGATCATTTTGACCGAATCGCCGCCGGCCGCCGGAGCGGCAGGCGCGGGCGTGCCCGTCGGGCCGCCGCAGGCCGCGAGGATCACCACGAGAGTGACGAACAGCGTAAGTTTCTTGAACATGAATTTACCTTTGCTTTGAGAGATGAATTTTACGGATGCAGAACTCGCCACACCCGATCGAGCATGATGAGCGCCGTCAGATTGTGGATGGCGTGACCTTTGGTAAACGCAATCGGAACACTGTAGTCATGCGCAAAATAGAACGTCATGTGTGTGCCGTCGGCGGGATCGATGCCGGAGTCGGGCAGCGTCTGCGCCACGATGTCAAAGTCCCACAGCGGCAGGTTGTTGTCGGCGGCCAGTTCACGCAGGATATTGTTATTGATGTTACCTTCGCCCTCATGCCGATCGGCCTTGGTGCCGATGATGGGTATGACGCCCTGTTGGATGCAATACGTGATGGCGTCCTGCATGCCCTGCCTGAACAGGTCGGGCGCACCAACATCGTTTGAGCCGAGCCGGAAGATGGCCACACCGGGATTGTGCAGGCGAATCTCACAGGGCAGCGGCCCTTCATTCGGCTCGCATTGATCTTTGTCCGCCCACTGCGGGTTCATCAACGACCAGGCGTGAAGGCCCCGGTGCACGGCGATACTGTAGCGCGCGTGCGAGCCGAGATACACGTCGATGATGCCTTGCAGATAAGCGTACCGGCCCAGATCATACGGCTCGCTGTCGAAGCGCGCCATGAAATGCGGATTCTCGATGGTGCTGTCACCGACTTTGGAATAGGCCCGCGCGTTGCGGCCCAGCGCTTGGCCGGCGGCGAAAATCTTGAGCATGTTCGCCTGCACGGCGGGCGGCATGATCACAAATTGATCGATTGCGATGCCGTTGACATCGGTCGGCGGCACAGGCGTGGCCGTCTGCGGGCCGTCCGGTGTAGGCGTGCCGCCGGGCACGGGCGTGCTGATGGGCATGGACGTCTCGGTCGGGCGTGGCGTGATCGTCGGCGTGGGTGTGGCCGTGGCTGGATCAGGCTGTGTGCCCAGCGGAATGGTCAACTTTTGCCCGATCGTGATGTGCGCCGGATCGGTGATGTTGTTCAGGCGCGCCAGTTCAGTGAGTGACACGCCGTACTCTTGCGCGATGCGGAACAGATTCTCGCCGGCCTGCACGGTATGCACCACCGTCAGGCTCGAAGCGGCGATGCGGGTTGATACAGGCGACGGGGCGTTCAATGGGCGTGTGGTGGCCGGGCGCATGACTGGCTCCAGTGTGCTGGCCGGCTGGCAAGCCGCAACGCTTGTCAGGATAAACAGGCTCAGCAGGCCGGGGACAACGATGCGCGGCATGGTGATGTGTGGTTGATGCTCCCTTAGTCTAGGCGCGTACTGCGCACGTGCGCGGTTATATCACACTCCGGGGCTTTTGCCAATGAACAGCGGAGGGAAGTCTTCACCGGATAAGAGGTGCGGATAAGCGGATGTCGACGATCGCCGTGGCTATCCGCTTATCCGATTCAGTTATCCGCTGAAGAACCGTTTGTCCGCTTCGCGCAGCGGTCCGTTGTAGCCCTGACCGATGGTGAAGATGACCTGTCAGGTCTATGTTGCCGCGCTCTGAAATCGACAGACGCGCCAAGACAACAACCGTAATTATTTAGACAATCTCATGCTAGACGGGTCTGCTAGATATAGTCTCGACTGGAACTCGTTAAAAATCAGTTTTGTGCCGTCCGGTGACCATTCGGGTCCATACATGTAAAGTTCGGGCAAGTTCGACGCCTCGTCAAACACTGGAGATATCGAACCGTCAGCCAAGCGCAGAAAATACAGCTGTGGCAATCGCTTCTCTGCGCGCATCGCGGAGAATACGATTCCAGATTGATCTCGAGACCAACTTGGATCTTCGACTCGGATGAACTCCCCGACAGCAAGAGATGTTTCGACATGGTTATCAATGTCGAGTAGTTTTATTGATCTCTGATCATATCTAAGAAACACGAGATAGCGACTATCTGGGGACCACTGCGGTTTCAGTGCCGGATTATCCCCTTTGGTCACTTGAACCAAATCACTTCCATCAGACTTGATCAGAAAAATCTCAGCAGGTGGACCGCTCACAGTCTTTCCGGGTACGTATTCGCTCAACCGCATTTGGAGTGCGATTTGATCGCCAGTTGGCGACCATGACAACCAGCCACAGCCATGGGCGCAAGCAAAGATTTCCTTGTCGTCAGTTCCATCTGAGTTCATGATGCGAATACTGTCAGTGATAACGTCTTTCGCTGCCTGAGTGTCATAGAGTGTTTCTTCCTGAATGTAAGCGATTCGTTTCCCGTCCAGCGACCATGCGGGCGCAAAATCATCGAAAGCATTATTTGTCAGCTGTTTAGTTGCATGCGTATTCAC
>JAUQXD010000794.1 GCA_030834835.1 Thermoflexales bacterium
GCGGCCTCTGCCACCCTGGGATGCGACATGATCGCGTTTTCCAAAGCCTGGCTGCTGATCCATTCGCCGCCGCTCTTGATGAGATCCCTGGTGTGATCGACGATCTGAATGAAGCCCTCGGGATCGATGGCGGCAACTACATCACCGGTGAGGAACCAGTCATCTTGATCCGTGCGGGTTTGGTCTGCTCTTCGTGACACACGTTGGCTATCGGTTCTATACCGCGGCCATAGTCTGCTCGCGCTTTGACAGGAAGGCCACAACTATGGTGCTGTAATGCCTTGTTTCACCCAGGTGGCCGCGCCGATCAATCCCGCGCTGGGGCCGAGTTCGGCGGGCACGATCGACACCTGCTCGACCGGCATCACGCGCACCCGATCGCGCACCGTGCGCCGGATCGAATCGAGCAGCAAATTGCCGGCTTGCGCCACGCCTCCGCCGATGACAACCCTGCGCGGCCCGACTGCGACGATCACATTCGCGGCCGCTACCCCAATGTAGAAACCCGCCTGTTCGAAAATATCTTTCGCAATCGCATCGCCCGCGCACGCCGCATCATAAATCACGTGCGGTGTGAGGCGATTGAGATCATAATCGATCAGTTCGCCAATGCGCGTGGTTAGACCCTGCATCACGGCCTTCGCGCCCATCGCGGTAATCGCCGGTCCGGACGCGAACGCTTCCAGGCAACCGCGACTGCCGCAGCCACATTCCGGTCCATTGAAATCGATTGTCTGATGTCCCAACTCACCACCTGTGCCACCGATGCCCAGATGCAGCTTGCCGTTGATCACCAACCCGCCGCCGATGCCGGTGCCGATGGCGAAACACGCGATCGTATCCACGCCGCGCCCCGCACCGAATTGCCACTCCGCCAGCGTCATTGATCTCACATCGTTCAACAGCGTCGTGGGCAGTCCCACCCGATCGGCGATCGTGTCCCGCAATGGAACGTTCGGCCAGGTGCCAGGCAAATTCGGCAGAAACACGGTCAGGCCGTGCTCCAGATCGAGCACGCCCGGCACGCCGATGCCCACGCCACCAATTTGATCTTTGCTCAAACCGCCAGCCGCGATGACACGCTCGATCAGATCAGCCATGCGTGCCATGACAGCATCGTGGCCGTCGCGCGCCAGCGTATCGATCGAGGTGAGATGCGTGTACGCGCCGGTGCTCGTATCCACAATCGCCGCACGCAAATTGGTGCCGCCCAGATCAACGCCAATGAAGTGCATCATGAATTTCTCAGTTGCCCCGCCCTCACCCGGACAGAGAAAGGGCGGGCGCGTAGCGTCTGGTGAGGGTCGCGGCTAGTGAATGTATGGCCGCAACGCATCGCGCGCGATCAAGAAGCCGCGCTTCACCAACTCTTCTGTTTTCTCAAAAGCGCGATCTTCGTGTTCGATGCTGACCACGTAATCGTAGCCCACACCGTAAAGCGCGCTGATGAACTGCGCCCAGTTCACGTCGCCCAGACCGGGCAGGCGTGGAATCTGCCAGCCCATGCCCAGTGACATGATCCCGCGTTGATACAGCTGCTCGCGATCGATGCGCAGGTCTTTGGCGTGCACGTGGAAAATGCGCGAACCAAACTCGTACACTACGCGCGTGATATCGATCATCTGCCAGATCAAGTGCGACGGATCGAGGTTAAGACCGAAGTTGCTGTCGGGAAGGACGTCCCACATCTTGCGCCAGATGTAAGGCGAGATCGCCAGATTGTCGCCGCCCGGCCACTCGTCATTGGTGAAGATCATCGGACAGTTCTCGATCGCAATCTTCACACCGTGATCAGCCGCGAACTTCACGATCGGCGGCCACACCTTCGCGAATTCATTGAGGTTGGCTTCCGTTGTTTTGGTTTTATCGCGACCGACGAACGTCCCAACGATGGGCACGTTCAGCATCTCGGCAGCGGTGATGACTTTCTTGAGGTGCTCGATCACCAGCGTGCGATGATCGGGATCCGGGTGCAGCGGATTGGGATAGTATCCTAGCGACGAGATTTGCAGTTGATGCTGATCCATCACGCCGAGGATGTCTTTAGCTTTGTCGGGCGTCAGCGTCGTCACATCGATGTGCGTCACGCCCGCGTAACGGCGCTCGGCTTTGCTCACCGGCCAGCAGGCCAGTTCCAGCATCTCAAAGCCGTTACCGGCCGCCCACTCTGCTAACTGAGGTAACGACAACTTCGGCAAGGCCGCGCTCATCAATCCGAGTTTCATGGGGCTCCTTTCATCTCGCTAAGATCTGTCAGGTTTTTAGAAACCTGACAGATCTGCATGGATTCTACTCACTGATCTCGCTGACTCTCACCCAACGATCTTCACGCGCGCTGCGCAAGACGGCTTCACCCACGCGCAAGGCGAGATGGCCGTCTTCAAATGTCGGGAAGTCGGGAGCGACGGTGAAATCACCGGCACCAATGTAGCGATAGATCGCCGTGTAAAGTTGCTTGAACGTGTCGGGGAAGCCTTCGTTGTGTCCGCCCGGATACGAGGCATATTGCCGCGCCTCCGGCACCAACAGCGAAGGATCTTTCAACAGGTGTTCGTTGGCTCGTTCGCGATGGCCGATCCACAATTCATTGGGACGTTCGCCGTCCCACACGATCGAGGACTTCGAACCGCTGATCTCGTAATATAGTCGGTTCTTGCGGCCCGCGCTCACTTGCGATACCGTCATCACACCGCGCGCGCCACTGGTATAGCGCAGCAGCACCGTCGCGTAATCTTCAGTGTTGATCGGCTGCTCTTCGTACTCCAGCGCCGTTTGCAACTTGCCCGTAAACGTCTCGACGGGGCGCGTCGGCTTCTTCCGCTTGGGCAAGAAAGTCTTGAAATCCGCCATCACCGCTTCAACTTTCAAGCCGGTGATGAACGTCGTCAGATCGAGCCAGTGCGAGCCGATGTCAGCCACGGCGCGCATTTCGCCGCTGTACTGTGGTTCAAGCCGCCAATTCCAATCAGTGGGCAAGAGCAGCCAATCTTGCAGATACGAACCCTGCACGATGTACACATCGCCAATCTCACCGGCCCTAACCATCGCGCGCGCCTGATGCGAGATCGGATAAAAGCGGATATTGAAGTTGACGGCGTTGACCAACTTCTTCTCGGCCGCGATCTTTACCAACTCGATCGATTCCGCCGAGCTCATCGCGAGCGGCTTCTCGCACACGACGTGCTTGCCCGCCAGCAGCGCCGCTTTGGCCTGTGCATGATGCACGAAGTTGGGTGACGTGATGTGCACCACGTCCACCTCTGGATCGGCAATCAGCGCTTCCGCCGTTTCATAGTATTTGCCGACGTGCATGGCCCTCGCTTTTTCCGCAACGCCATCGATGCGCGGCCCGGCCACGGCCACGACTTCGATGCCGATGCGGCGCAGCGCTTCGATGTGCGCCGGCCCGATAAAGCCCGTTCCGATGACACCCACTTTCAAGTCCGACATCCTCAGCCTCCACGTCGCTGTTTGAATTCGTCCAGCATCACTGCCGTCGTCGTCGCGCCCGATCGGGTTGCGCCTGCGTCGATCATTTCCAGCAACGCGTCGAGTGTGCGCACGCCGTGCGCGGCTTTCACCTGCACTTGCGGCCCGACGTTGGCGCGCATCAACTGGATGTCGGCCATGGTCGCGCCGGTCGGCGCAAAGCCGGTCGAGGTCTTGACGAAGTCCGCGCCTGCTGCCTCGCTCAACTGACAGGCCAATGTTTTTTGCTCGTCGGTGAGATAAGCGTTCTCGAAGATCACCTTGACAATCGCCCTGGGATGCGACA
>JAUQXD010000795.1 GCA_030834835.1 Thermoflexales bacterium
CAAGGACTTTGATGAAGCGCGTTCGCGCAACTGACGCCATACCTGTGCGGGACTCTGCGCCCGATAGGCATCGGCGGCAATCGCGGGCGCACTGTTTAACTGCGCGCCGCGCGCAGCCGAAGGCTTCTCAGCAGGTATAACATCGCTCGGGTGTGGCGCATCCAGATCGAGTTTCAGCGTCACATACAGCGGTGCCGGTGCAACCGCTGTGTTGACTTCATCCCCCGTTACTTCGATTGTACCCCGCATCCGCCAGTGATTAGCCCCGCACCACCGTGTGCAGTAAAACGTGTACTTACCGGGTCGATCAAAGATCAACGTGGTGGTCGTCCACTTGCCCGGCAGCACATCGACCGCGGGTCGATCGCTTTGCCCGATCGCAAAGCCATGCACCACATCGTCGGACGTGAGCCGCAGATCGATCGGCTGACCAACCTGTGCCGTGATCGTACCCGGTGTCCAGCCGCCGTCGTCGGCCATGACGCCGCGAATCTCGATCGGGCCGGGAGTCCAGCGGGCCGCAACTACGATCGCAGGCAAGCCGATCGCGATCAAGAGGATCAGCACTCGCGCGAAGCGTTCGGCTTTCATGCAATCAACAGTCCCATCAAAGCGAGTGTGATGGTGAAGCAGAAACCTATCACGGGCAACGCTTGAATCAAGGCCGCGCGGCCTGCGTGCTTTTCGGCGGCGATGTTACGCGCCGTCACACATGCCCACGCGCACCCGCTGATCAACACGACCGTTTGCAGCAGCGGCACAATCGAGGTGAGATATGGCTGCCAACTTACATTCAATGTGCCAAAAAGATTCCAGCCCAACCCCAGCGGATCGCTTAGCGTGGGCCATAGATAGGAGATGTTGGCGAACACGAATGACAGGCTGAAGGCGATCCACGCCATCAGGCCCAGCGGCACGAGCGCATACGCGAAGGCGATGAAGGTTTTCTTGAGTGATTCTTTTGACTTCGATAATTTTCGTCCAAGCGCGACGGCCAATAGAAATAGGCCCGGCAATAGGCCAAAGATAAAGCTCAGAAAGGTCAGTGCGTAGACGAGCCACGGCGCAGAGCCGATAGCGTAGGCGGCCGATTTCAGCGCGCCCCACGGCCCCAGCATCACCGCCGAATAGATCAAGGCCGCGCCCAACATGATGAAGGCTTTGAATGCTTCATCGAGTTTGCGGCCCGCCGGTTGATACAGGTCCGCGCCGAACGATCGGAGGTTGAAAGCAATGTTGTCGTGCGGGCAGGTGCGGATACATTCCAGGCAAGTACCACAGTAGGTGTTCTTGGTCAGTGCGCCGGGATACAACAACCACGGGCAGCCATAGCCATTGGCATTGCCCACATAGCATGATTTGTCGGTGTGCGCCGCGCAGATGGCCGTGTCCTTCACGCGAATTTCGAGCGGCGCGAGTTGCGAATACAGGCCAATGAAACCGCCGACGGGGCAGAGATAACGGCAGAAGGCACGCCGCTCAAAGATCAGGCTGGTGCCGAAGGCGACGAAGAGAAAGGCCAGCAGCACGATCGCCGTGATGGTGGGCTGCGTCAGGATGACGGCGCTAAACAAGGCGACCATCGTAAAGGCGATGTTTTGTAACCAGATATTTCTAAAGCGCCTGGGCCATTTGCGGTTGAGACTGAAACCTTTTTTCTGAGGGCCAAGCACCGCGCCATTTTGCAGCCATTCACCCGGCATGGGAATGGGGCAGATGCTGCACCAGCCGCGCCCGAAGATCGGCACGGCGATCAACATCAGCAGCGCCCACCACGCGATCCACACGAAGACGATGCCGAAGTTGTGACTGCCCACCGGCGTGCCGATCAACCCGGCAATGATGGCGATGAGAAAACCCGCC
>JAUQXD010000796.1 GCA_030834835.1 Thermoflexales bacterium
CACTAGCCAGTAGATCAATAGTGTCTTGGGCCGATATAGATATCCCTCCGGCATCAAGAACCTTACATGGAACCGACTGCCCTCTAGCCGCGTCAGAACCTGGCGTGCAGCCAGTGCATAAAGCGGCAGCCCTACGGCCACAATCCACAACGCGTCCATACCCGACCGCTCTGCTTCAAACGCGGCCCGTCGGGCACCAATCACCAGATAGAAGCCACCTGTTATGACGGGGGCTATCCCAAACCACCAATAAAAGATAAAGACCACCGCTTGAACAGGATTGACAAGCGGGCGATCAGACAGAATCCACATTGACAGAAACACACTGATAGTCAAGGTGATTTGGCCAAACACATATATGTAATCGGCCTGCGAAATAACTGCCACAAGCGCGGTCATTACAATAATGAACCCAAAAGTGACACGTAACCACTTAGATCTGAACCAGCTCACACTGCTGATTTCAGGCCATGATTTGGTGAGTGATGTTGACTGCAACGAGACCATGTGATATTCGCTACTTTCATAAGAGCAAAGTGAGTTCTCGGGAAGCAAATCCTACGGACGATTTAGCTAGATGTTAAATCTGCGAGCCTCTAGTTTTTTCCCGTTGCACACTCCGCCGATATTGCCAATCTCTGCCTGCTGCTATCAGTCCGCGTATTCCACCGCGTCTTAAGGTATTCGCCGCAATCAACCCCATGGCTCGATATTGTATTATCTTGCGGACAAGCAGGTAAATGGCAAAACTCGCGCCATGCTTACGGCAAACGCGTTGATGCTCATGAAAAATCGCGTTTGACAGAGCAACTTGTGTTGTCTGGTTGGCATGAATGCGCAGTCGCGCGAATGGTCGCGGAATATAGCCCATGGTCTTAGCCGCCTTGGACAGACGAATAATCCAATCCCAATCGCCTGCATATTTGAATGTGGGATCAAACCAGATTCTATTCCCGACGATCATGTCACGCGCAACAAACAACGAACAATGTTGGATGAACAACGTGTAGCGCAGCCAGTCACGCGGATACTTGCCCGTCACGTCCAGTTGATAAGGAAACAATTGGCCAGTCACATCGATACGCAGTGTTTTGCCATAGACCATCTTGCAACCAGAGTGGTCATGCCAATATTGCACGACCCGGCTAAACGTGTCCGGCGTTTCGTAGAGGTCGTCGGCGCTGATAATGCTGATAATCTCCCCTCGCGCCGCCGCGATACCCTCGTTCTGGGTTGCATACTGCCCTTTGTTTTCACGGCTCCACCAGCGCAGATGCGGGTAGCGTTGGAGGATCTCGACGGTGGCTCCGCCGTCATTCGAGCCATCGTCAATAATGATGTGTTCAACGTTGGGATAATCTTGTTGCAACACGCTATCGATCAATGGACGCAAATAATCTGCCCCGTTGCGCACGGCCGTAATGATGGAAATAAGCGGCTGGTCAGTATTCATTGAATCAACTCGCTGTCTGCCTGCGGATCACACGAATTAAGCCCACTACCAAGATGGCCGAGACGGCTCCATAGCTTGCCACGGATACCAGTGCCGCGCCATAGATTCCCAGTCTGGGCAGCAAGATCAGCAATCCGCCAATCGTAATGATAAAGCCGCCCATTTCGGCGACGCTGGTGATGAGCGGCGCACCCAGTCCACGCAGCCCGTCGCTGAGTACGTAATTCATTCCCAACAAGACGGTTCCGGCTAACAGGATCAGCGCCGGATAAACCGCTGGTTTATATTCGGCGCCAAATAACCAGGGCAGCAGCACGGGCACAGCCAGGCCCAGCACCACTGCGCCCCCCGTCGAAACGAATAGATTCAACCGCAGTGCCCGCTTGATCTTGGACATGGCCTGAATATGCTCGCTGGCGGCCACCCGTTGAAAGAGTACCATCGCAAAGGCCCCGGATAGGGGAAACAACACCGTCGCGTAGGACACGGCGACCGCGTACTCGCCCAGGTCAGACAGACTCACAAACGCGCTCATAATAAACTGATCGAGCCGCGCATTTGCCATCCACGATAAGCTGCCCCAGTAGGACTTCAGACCGTATTTCAACAGCTGCCGCGCCCGCCATAACTCAAAGCGGCCCAGCGGTCGTACCCGTTTCACAAAAACCGCCAGACCCATTGCAGCCACCAGCCACTGTAAGAGGACTAGCACGGGAATGATCTGGTAGGCGTCGCGCCAGTCTGCGATACCGGCGATGATCAGACCGCCAATATAGGTCACACTGGCCGCTATTCGCAGACCGTTAAACAATCGGAAGCGTCTTAGGCCCTGGCTAATTGTGCTTAAGTACGTGATCAAAGTTGAAGCCGGTATGGTGAGCAGATAGAGCCGCACACTCGCTACCGCCATAGGCTGAGCGGTCGTCAGCGTCAAAGTGACCAGCGTCCATCCGCCTAGGACGACCAATACACTCTGCCCTATCAACATGCCTAGCGCCGCATAGAAAATTGATCCGGACGCCGCCGGTTCGCGTGCCGTGTAATACGTCAGGGCCTGGGGTAAGCCAAATGACACGACAACTCCCAAAATCGCGGCCCAGACCACGGCTGCGGCTAACTCACCCCGTCCTTCTGGCCCTAACAATCGAGCGGCGAGAATGCCACCCACCGCGCCTGAGACCGCGATGGCAAAGTTCGCCCCGGCTGTCAGTATGAAATCCCGACCCGTTTGCCCCCGGCTCAAGGCTATCACGCGGTCCAGGTAGGGTTTGAAGAAGGCGGTTTGAATCAAGCGCAGATCCTGTTCACGGGCAACACGACTTCAATTTCGCACGGCCACCGACCTGATCGATAAGCCTGCCAGTGACACTTGCCCAATGCCCCAGTTTCGCAACACGGGATAGACCGATATTTGGCCGGAAGGTGCCGCTATCATGAACTGCACCAGCTGCCATTGGCCCCCGGTATCAGGCAGGCCCTGATTGAGCAGGACAGCGCCGCCGCTTCGGAAGTACTCGCTTACAAACAATACTATGCTGCCTTGGTTAGATTGCGAGCGATAAACGAGGCTTACCACGTAAGGCTGATCGATGACGCTGAACTCCTGGCCAATATACTCGCCAAACGTCACCGTCCCGTCGTTCAGACTTCCGCCTCGTAAAGTATCTAGCCGTGCGGCCCATCGATTAGGACCCAATGCCTCTTGCCCTGAAAGATACAGGCCATCTGCCTCGACATTGCCAACATACTGATAGAATCTCCAGCCAGTGGGGCGCGCTGCCGTCCATGCTTCGAACCTGCCGTTATTGACCATCTCCGGTCCCAGTTCGATCTGATCAACGCTGACCCCCAGCTGTTCCGCGGCAAATTGCCGCTCGGCTTGTTCGTCGTAAAGCGGGGGAATGCTAACCGTTCCCCTGACTGGCCCGGCCTGCCGCTCGTGCAGTTCTGCTAGATACGTCCCCCACTCTGCTTCATCCGGGTAACTCGCAGTCAAAGTACTCAATAATCGCTCAACGCCCATTGCATGGGGATGTTGCCAGACTAGATAAGCCATCACCCGGCGTGTCTGCTCACGATCCCACAGACTGTTAATTCGCAGTTCTGGCACAACGCTTGCGACGTAATCCAGCACTCCTTCGTCCGCCGGATCGACCGCCTCGCGCGCAAACCGGACAATCGCCTGTCGATAAGTTTCAGTCGCAGCCGCGTTGCCAATCGATTGGGCCTGCTCCCATAATCGAAAATTCACATACAGATCATCTGGTCGCAAGACCCGCGCCCTTTCAAGCGCGTCAGGCTCGCCCTCCTGCAACAAGCCGATCGCTTGACGATCGATCGCCGCCCGTACGGGTCGCGACAGCAGTTGATCAGGCAGCGACTGTCTCAGGCCGCTCGTCAACACTTCTTCGTAGCGTCCAGCCAGACTCAGGGCCGCCAGTCGATCCAGATCGAGCAAAACATTGGTTTGCTGTTCAACGGCCAACGGTGCCAGCCAATTGGCGGCCTCCTCAACTTCGCCCGAAGCCAGAGCCAGGCGGCCCAGCTGCCACGGCAAGACGCGATCTCCACCATTGATGGCGGCGGCGCGCTCCAACCAGGCTTGACTCACTTGAATTATTGATGGGTCGATGATTTGATACAGGGGATAACTGGTGCCCTGTCGCGCCTGCGTGACGACTTGATCTTTAAAGGCCAGCCAGCCCATATTGGCGAAGAAGCGGCCGACAGCGATCAGGCTGAAAATTGCCCCGGCTACCAGCAGCGGTAAACTGGACAGTATCCATCTGTGGCGTTGAATCATATCTACCAGAATCTAAAGAATATCATCGTCCCTGGGATGCAGACCATACGCCCTCATTCCGGTCCGTGTAAACGCGCGACGGGTTGCGAATCCGGCCTCGTCGCAACCCGCTGGCCCGCACTGGCGTATATCAATCGGCACTGTACCACATTTCAAAGCCTGGCGAAAGCACTGCCACAATCGCTCCAATTCCTTACTATTCGGGTCGGCTGTAATCACCCCCGGCGCGCCGTTCCTTCACGACAGAAACTGACCGGCCCCGTGTCTTGTCCCGCCGAGAATCGCGTAAGATAGAGTTACGCTCGACCAACAGCCAGGCCGTCAACACTACTGGTGCGTGCGCGTCAGCGCCAAGCCCGAGC
>JAUQXD010000797.1 GCA_030834835.1 Thermoflexales bacterium
GGGATAACGGTTGCCAAGTCAGCTCGCCGTGCAGGAGGCCACCCCACACTCGTGTCGGAAAGAGCAAGTGGTGCGTCGTGAAATACTGGACGACGGCCAGGGCCGAGCTGAATTGATCGAACAACTCAAAGACCAGCCGAACGATCTGTTGGACTTGCTGATCCGGATCGAAGACGAGCTGGCCGGCGGGATCGTAGACCAGACCGGTCGGTGGACGGAACCGGAGTTGGCCTTGCTGAGCCTTCTCCAACTTGCCGCCCAGCAACCGACTGCGGAGCCAATGCAATTCCGCCTCGCTCATCGTGCCCTTGAAACCCAGCAGCAAGCGGTCGTTGTATTGGGCCGGATCGTAAATGCCTTCTTCATCGATGACCAACGTGTCGGACAACGCGCAAATCTCAAGAAGGCGATACCAGTCACTGCAGGACCGTGCCAGGCGTGAGACTTCCAAACTGAGGACGGCCCCCGCATGGCCCAGACCGACTTCGGAAACCAACAGTTGGAAGCCATCGCGACCGACGGTGGATGCTCCAGAATGACCTTGATCCTGATCGATGACAGTGATGTGCTCGCGCGGCCAGCCTAAATCAAGCGCGCGTTGCACGAGATCGTATTGGCGAGCAGTGCTGGCCGTGTTGTCCCGGACCTGCAACAACGTGGACTGTCGCACATAGATGAAGGCCTGCCGGTCGAGATGTTCAGGCCGGAGTTTGTGAGCGGCGAGTGAGGGGCGCATGTTCGGACTCCTTCGGCGGCCGCTCGTCTGGAGCGGCGACCAAGTTCAAGGCCAATTGGGCCATCAAACGAATCGCGCGCGTTTGCACGTCAGTCGTCAGACGCGCCCAAACTTGGGCGGGTGAAACCGGTTGATCAGTCGGTAAAGGGTGCGCGTCCATCCGAACCTCCGCCTGGGATACATGGGATTGATCAGGTCGATGACTTCCATCATAGCCCCCAATCTAACCCAGGCCGGCGGGTTAAGTCTTTGGCACGATGGGCGGCTGATCAGCTTGGTGAAGGTGCTCAATCAACTGAGCCATCTGGCGCAGGCCGTTGATCTCCAACAAATGAATCGCGACGGTTGAGGCCGGTTCATCGGACGCGCTGGCATAGTTGGTCCAGTTCATTGCGATGGCGACGTGGAGGCCGCTAGGGAGTCGCACGATGAGATCTGGATCTGCACCGCGCCGGACTCGAATTACCTCGACTTGTTGGTCATACAGGGGATGATAGGGATGGGTGATGGTGACCAATCCCGAAAGCGGTTGGGATGACGAGGTAGTGTGCTTTGGGTATGCCCACGTGGGACGACAAACTTCTTCAGGAAGTCTTGCGCATGGTGCTGTCCGCCTACTACGAGCCACAGTTTTCCGACGCTTCACACGGGTTCAGACCCGGGCGAGGCTGCCATACGGCGTTACGCACCATTCGGTACTGCTGGACAGGAACCAAATGGTTCATCGAGGGGGATATTCAGGGATGCTTTGACCACATTGACCACCAGCGACTGTTGGCCGTCATTGGGCAAAGCATCAAGGACGAGCGACTTCTCAAACTCCTGAGGGGCATGCTGGACGCAGGATACTTGGAGGATTGGAAATATCACCGGACATACTCGGGAACGCCGCAAGGGGGCGTCATCAGTCCGCTCCTAGCCAACATCTTCCTGCACCAACTCGATCAGTACATCGAGAACGAGTTGATCCCCCAGCACACCCGAGGTCTGGAAAGAAAGCCGAACCCAGAATATCGGGCGCTCGCGGCGGCAAAGCAACAAGCCAAAGCACGGAAAGAGGTGGAACGTTATCAGGCCCTGAAACAGGAACTCCGAACCCTACCCTCGGGCGATCCCAATGACCCCGAGTATCGGAGGCTGAAATACGTTCGCTATGCTGACGATTTTCTTCTCGGCTATGTAGGGCCGAAATCGGAGGCGCTGCGCATCAAACAGAGACTCGGCGAGTTTCTCACCCGTCTCGGGCTGACCCTGTCTGAGGAGAAAACGGTCATCACCCATGCGACACACCAACGCGCTCGATTTTTGGGTTACGACATCTTGATGGCTCACAGCGACTGCCAGATTCGCGATGGCCGCCGCTCGGTCAATGGCAGGCCGTTACTCAGTGTGCCACCTGAAATCCCTAAAGAATGGATGCGGCGACGGACCCACGGGGGCAAGCCCTACCACCGAACCGAACTGATCAACCACTCCGACTACGACATCGTAACCGCCTATCAGTTAGAGTTTCAAGGCTTGGTGAATTACTATGTGCTGGCCTACGATGTCGCGGACAAGTTGTATCCGGTGAAATGGGTTTATCTGCAATCGCTGGTCAAGACGTTAGCTGTCAAACACAAACGACCGGCGACGTGGGTGTATCGACATTACAGCCGACGTGTAGGGCAAGGGCGTAAAGCCATCGTGGTCACAGTTCCTCGAGAAGGTCAGGCACCGCTCATCGCACGGTTCGGGGCTAAACCGATCTGCCACGACAAGTGGGCCGTCATTCAAGACACGCAAACCCGACTACTGCCAAGTCGAAACGAGTTGGTGAAAAGGCTGCTTGCCAACCAATGCGAATTGTGTGGTGCAACGGACGAGATCTGTGTGCACCATATTCGCAAACTCAAAGACTTGAAACGTCGGTATGCGGGGCGTCCAGAACCCCCGCACTGGGTGATCAGGATGATCCAACTACGGCGCAAAACGCTGGTGGTCTGTGCAGCATGTCATCAGCGGATACATGCGGGTACCTATGACGGCCCAAAACTGAACTAAGGCTTACTGGAGAGCCGGATGACAAGGAAACTGTCACGTCCGGTTCGGAGG
>JAUQXD010000798.1 GCA_030834835.1 Thermoflexales bacterium
GAACTGGCGGCGATTGCCGATCATCAACAGTTGGCCGATGAAGCCACGATCTATCGCGATACAGCCGAGTTGATGGAACGCACGATCGATCAATACGGCTGGGATGGCGAGTGGTTCCTGCGCGCCTACGATGCGTTCGGCCAGAAGATCGGATCGCACGAATGCGCCGAAGGCCGCATCTTCATTGAATCGAACGGCATCTGCATCATGGCCGGGCTTGGGTTGAAGGACGGTCGCGCCGAAAAGACGCTAGCCGCCGTCGAACAACATCTCGCCACGCCGCACGGTATCGTGCTGCAACAACCGGCCTACTCGCGCTACTACGTCGAACTGGGCGAAATCTCGTCGTATCCGCCGGGCTATAAGGAAAACGCTGGCATCTTCTGCCACACCAATCCGTGGATCATGATCGCGGAAGCACTGGCGGGCCGCGGCGATCGCGCCTTCGACTATTACTCACGCATCAATCCGTCCGCGCGCGAAGCCATCAGCAACGTGCATCGCTGCGAACCGTATGTGTACGCCCAGATGATCGCGGGCAAGGACGCGGCCACGCATGGCGAAGCGAAGAACAGTTGGCTGACGGGCACGGCGGCGTGGAATTACGCGGCGATTACGCAGTACATTCTGGGCGTGCGGCCCACGCTCGACGGCCTGCAAATTGCGCCGGTCATTCCCGCCGATTGGCCGGGCTTCACCGCCACGCGCGTCTATCGCGGCGTGACGTATCACCTCGATGTGAAGCGCAGCGGGCCGGGCAATGGCGTATCGCTCGTCGTGGATGGTCAATTGATCGAAGGCAACCTCGTGCCCTTGAGCGAGAAGAAAGACGTAGTGGTGCAAGTGACGTTGAGTTAACACGCCGGACAGATGTCGGACTGCTAAACTTGATCGCAGAACAGTCGAGGACCCCGTTGTATCGTCAGGGGTCTTCGCGTCAGGGAGACTAGCCATGTACGTCAAGACGAGCGAACCTCAAATCATCATCGCGGCAGGCAACAAACCCAAGCGCATCGAAGAATACGTCGGGCGCGTCTCGACTGACAATCACACGGTCAGCATCGCGCGGATGATCAGCCCCGGCGGCTGGCTGGAACCGGCGCAAATCCCCGAGTTTGACGAATACTCGATTGTGCTGCGCGGCGAACTCCACGTCAAAATCGACGACGGCGAAACGATCATCCTTAAGGCCGGGCAAGCTATCAGCCTGAGCAAAGGCGTCAAAGTTCAATACAGCACGCCCAACGCGGACGGCGCTGAGTACATTTCGGTGTGCCTGCCTGCCTTTGGACCAGAGACCGTTCACCGCCAGGAATAAATGGCTTGCTCAGGCGGATTTGACAATCCGCCGCCCAAGCCGATGGATTTGGCAATCCATCGGGAGCAGTTAGCGGTAAACCCACTCAAGTTGGTAGGGCCGAATAAATCGAGGCCAACATGAACTACGGTTACTTTGACGATGCCGCGCGCGAGTATGTCATCACCAATCCCCGCACGCCAACTAAATGGATCAACTACATCGGCACGCTGCAATTCGGCGGCTACGTCGATCACACCGGCGGCGCGTTGATCTGCGCGCAAGACCCGGCGCTCAATCGCATCACCAAGTACATCACGCAGTTCCCAGCCTCGGCGTTCAACGGCGAGACGTTGTATGTGCGCGTGCACCCCTCGCCCAGTTTGGGAGAGGGGCTGGGGGTGAGGGTCTTCTCCCCCTTCTTCGTGCCGACACTTGATCAATATGATCGTTACGAATGCCACGTCGGCCTCGGCTACACACGCATCATCAGCGAATTCTACGGCGTTCGATCACAGGTCACGATCTTTGTGCCGATTGATGGGCAATGTGAGATACGCGACATCCAGATCACGAACGTCTCTCAAGACCCGATCGACATCGACGCAATCCCGGTCGTTGAATACACC
>JAUQXD010000799.1 GCA_030834835.1 Thermoflexales bacterium
AAAGACCTCGGAGGTTTTCATTGACAGACCGGCATTGACTGACCGTCACTCAAGTGCGCCAGTCGGCCTCGCTTGCCAGCCCCGCTGCGCGAAACCTGCGAGGTCTACCGCGCCCGCCATCCCCGGAAATTTTGACGCCAATTCAACCTCGCAGCACAGCCGGACACGACCGTCACGGTGACTCCGCGCGAGAATCGGCTGAACGTGCGGATTGAGGCTGGAGAGAAGAATTTCAATTCGCAGCCTTTACGCTGAAGCGGGACCCTTTCGAAGTATAACGTCGTCGTCTTCCACGTTAACCGCTAATCACCCTCATGCTGATGCAGCGCCGGCGTCGGATACGCATACGTCTCCGACTCATCGCCCTGACCACCTTGCCGAATCCAGCGCAGCGTGAGCGCGTAGACCAGCAGCGATCCACCACCGACCAACGCCACGGCGATGCCGCCCAACCCGGCCGTGTTCACCAGCCAATAGAAGAATTGAAACAGGGGATTGTCCATTGGAAAATTCATTGAGTAATCTCCCTCCCTGGGTGGGATCGCGATTTCTCCATAAACGCGGGGCGGCAGTCCAGACAATACGCCAGCCAGGCCGGCTGGCCGATCTGCGCAGCCACATAGTCGAACTCGGCGCGGCTCACCGTCGGTTGGCCGCAACTTGGGCACATGACACGCGGCGACTCCCGTAACGCTCGCCAGCCATCCGCTAATTCGAGACTTTCGGCGGGATGATTCATCGTCATGACCTGCGCCTCGCACACCCGCTCGCACTTGCCGCAGCCAACACACGCGGCGACGTTCAACCTCAGCGTGGTCTCTGTGCGCGTCTCGCGGATGTTCAGCGCATGCGTCGGGCAGACCTGCACACAGAAGCCGCACAACGTACAGCCAGCCGTTGATTGAATGATCGGCAATCGTATCCCCCCACTCCTTCTGGGAGCGGGGCCGGGGGTGAGGGTGAAAGCCGCTGTCAGCAACAACCCGATCGGCCCATACACCTCATCGCCCGATCGAGCCAGCGTGCGACCGAGTTCTGGCAGCCAACGTCCGGCGTGTTGCTGGTTAAAAGCCTGCACTGCATGATCTTCACCCCGATCACTCAGCTGCGCGAGAAAGGCCAATTCCAGCGAAGCATGATCGGGCAGTTCCGCGCCGATCGGTTCGACGCCCGCCGCGCGATACGCTCGCTCAACCGCGAATGTCTCCGGCCCCAGAATGCGCCCGTTGAGAAACGCCGATTCATACACCCACACCTGTGGCCGCCCTGATCCCACGAATAAGGCGGTATATCGCCTGCAGCGCGCAACGATCGATTCGGCGCGCACATCAGCCAGCGCTGCAACGGCACGCTGCGCCGATTCCGATTCGTGAGCCAGGCTCACCGCGAGATCGTACAGCGGCCACTCGTGGCCGGCACAAGCCAACCACTCTGGTGGTTCGGCTAACGCTTCAGCCAGTAAGTGATATAGATCAGTGCGTATCATTGCAAATCAGAAGGCCGCTTCCGCGAGGATGAAGAGAGACTGCTTCATCCTCCCGTCTTCATCCTTCAGCCTTTAATCGCTCCGGCAAACTGGCGAATGATGTCGAGCGGGATCGGCAGAATGGTGGCATTCTTCTCGCCCGCCATCTCGACCAGCGTTTGCAGATAGCGTAGTTGCAGACTGGCGGGTGCGGCCGCCAATCGTTCCCCGGCCTCCGCTAACGCCACCGCCGCGATCTGCTCGCCCTCGGCATGAATGATCTTCGCGCGCTTCTCGCGTTCGGCCTCGGCCTGGCGCGACATGACGCGCTGCAGCGCTTCGGGCAGCAACACGTCTTTGATCTCGACGATGTTGGCCTTCACGCCCCACGGTTCGGTCTGCCCGTCGATGATCTCACGCAGCCGCGCGTTGAGCTTGTCGCGGTGCGACAGCAGTTCGTCGAGATCGGATTGACCCAGCACGCTGCGCAACGTGGTCTGGGCAATCTGGCTGGTGGCCTTGCCGTAATTTTGCACCTTGACGATCGTGTCGGTGGCGTTGACCGGCTGGAAGTACACCACGGCATCCACCTGCACTGTCACGCCGTCACGGGTGATCACTTCCTGCGGATCGACGACCAGCGTCTCCACGCGCATGTCAACTTTGATCATTCGATCGATGTACGGGATAATGATGTTCAGCCCCGGGCCGCGCTCGCCGCGCAACTTACCGAAACGGAA
This sequence comes from Thermoflexales bacterium, assembly GCA_030834835.1. Classification (GTDB taxonomy): domain Bacteria; phylum Chloroflexota; class Anaerolineae; order Fen-1058; family Fen-1058; genus JAGOBP01. The sequence goes on from JAUQXD010000799.1 coordinate 2,206, forward strand.
CACCACCCCGCGCTGATATTGCCACACGATCTTGATGGCGGGCACGATCAGGAGCAGCCCAACGACAACGGCGACGGCGATGAGAGGCAATTGATCGGACATGCGTCACTCCTTGATTGCATTGCGGATGTCAGATAACCGACGGCAGATCGATCCAATCAGCCATCAATACTCGTCAATGTCGTATGCCCCAGCGGCGCAGACGACGCACGTCGGAGGGTTCCGGCGCGGGCACGACGATCTTCGATCGGGCTTCTTCGATCACGCGCCCTTCGGCTATTTCCCAGATCGACACGGCCGGGAACAGCTTGAAGAAGATCAGAAATAACAGGCAAAACAGCGCGATCGAGGCTGCCGTAAGCGAGAGCTCAGTCAGCGTTGGTTGATAAATAGCATACGCTACCAGGCGCGGATGCGTCATCGTCGGCACGATGATGTTCCAGCGTTCCAGCCACATGCCGATCAGCACAAACCCGCCTGCCATCACTGCGGACGTAACGGGCCGCGCTTTCAGCCACCGGCTTACGCCCAGTCCCACGCCGATCAGAAAGAGCAGGGCACTGGCCCACAACAAGGTGCGCACGCCCACATCAGCCGCGACGACGTTGGGAACCGGACGATGCCACGCCAACACGGCAAACGCGACCGCTGCCGCAATCGCCGAGGCCAATGCGAAACGCGGCCGGAATACCGGCAGATGCGCGCTCGAATCGGGGATCAATCGTGGCACCACCAACATCCAGAACGCGGCGGCCATCATCAACACC
>JAUQXD010000800.1 GCA_030834835.1 Thermoflexales bacterium
AGAAACCACGGCGCGATAAAGCCGTGCGGCGTGATACGTCCCCAGACTACTCGGTGGAGCGCGCCGCCGCCGCTCGGCTGCGCATTGCCCAGCGCAACGCCCCGCCCAAAGCGGCAGCGGAATCGCGCAAGAAGCCGTACAAGCGCAAGAGCAAATAGCGCGGCCTATAAACCTCCAAGGTTTTCAAGACCTCGGAGGTTTTGCTTACGGCACTGATTATCCGCGTTATCTGTGTAATCCGTGCAATCCGTGTCCTCCTATTCGTGCTATACTTTCAGCAACCTCGTCGCAAAGCAGGCCCTATGCCGCCCATCCAGGACTTTGCCACCCGCGTCATCGATAACGTCGAACAGGTGATCATCGGCAAGCGCGACTCGATCGAACTGCTGATGGTCGCGCTGTTGTGCGAAGGCCACGTCCTGATCGAAGACGTGCCTGGTGTCGGCAAGACGATGCTGGCCCGCTCGATCGCCGTCAGCCTGGGCGGGCAGTTCAAGCGCGTCCAGTGCACGCCCGATTTGCTGCCCAATGATGTGACGGGCGTCTCGGTGTTCAATCAACGCACCAGCGAATTCGAGTTTCGCCCCGGCCCGATCTTCGTCAACATCCTGCTGGCCGACGAGATCAATCGCGCCACACCGCGCACACAGGCGGCCTTGCTGGAAGCGATGCAGGAACAACAAGTCACCGTTGATGGCGTGACACGCCCATTGCCACGCCCGTTCCTTGTGCTCGCCACGCAGAACCCGATCGAATACGAAGGCACATTCCCCCTGCCCGAAGCCCAACTCGATCGGTTCCTGATGCGCCTCTCGATGGGTTATCCCAACGCCGCGCAGGAGAAACAACTGCTGCCACATTTGCAGCGCGAACATCCCGTGACCAAGTTGCAACAAATCACGGATGAAGTGCAGCTGCTGGAGTTTCAAAAGCAAGTGTGGGAAGTGCACGTCGATGAGTCGCTGCAAGACTACATCGTGGCGCTGGTGACAGCCACCCGCGATCACGGCGAGGTGGCGCTGGGCGCGAGTCCGCGCGCGACGCTGGCGCTCTTCAAGACGGCGCAAGCATTGGCCGCTGTACGTGGGCGCGATCACGTCATTCCCGACGACATCAAATATCTGGCCCCCTTTACGCTGCCGCACCGCCTCATCGTCAAGCCGGAAGCCGAACTGCGCGGCAGCAGTGCCAGAACCATTGTAAAAGAGATTGTTGAGCGGACGGCGTTGAGTTTGGAGTAACCTGGTAAATTGGTAGATTGGTAAGTTAGTAAATTAGTGGGGTGCAGCCAGTCACTAATCTACCAATCTACTAATCCCCATCCCAATGGCCGACAACTTCTTCCTCCTCCTCATCCTGCTGGCCTTCGTCGCCATCGGCCTGCACGAAGACTTCGTGCTGACGCTGGTGTACTTCTTCGTCGGCGTGTATGCCGTCGGGCGGTGGTGGAGCCATCGGGCGTTGAACGCCGTGCACTTCACCCGCACTTTCCCGAAACGCGCGTTCCTCAACGAGAAGGTCCCGCTAAAGTTGGAACTCATCAACACCAGTTGGCTGCCCGTGATCTGGGCGCAGATCAGCGAGAGCTTGCCCGTCGAATTGATCGTGCCTAATTCGTTTCAGCGCGTGGTGTCGCTGGGGCCGCGCGGACGCGCGCACTTCACATTCACGCTCAACGCCGACAAGCGCGGCTACTATCCCATCGGGCCGCTGCACTTGCGATCGGGCGATGTGATCGGTCTGGCCGAAGACATCCAGAACGAAGGCCGCGCCGACAACCTGATCGTCTATCCGCGCATCGTGCCGCTGGCGCATGTGCCGCTGCCGTCGCATTCGCCGCTGGGCACGCTGCGGCACACGCAGCCGATCTTCGAGGACCCTACGCGCGTGCGTGGCAAACGCGATTACGTCGCCGGCGATTCGCTGCGCCGCGTCGATTGGAAAGCCACAGCCAGCACGGGCCGCTTGCAAGTCAAGCAATTCGAGCCATCGATCGCGCTGGAAACAGCCATCGTGCTGAACCTCAACGCCGATGAGTATGACTATCGCACGCGCTATGATGCCACCGAGTTAGCCGTCGTCGTGGCGGCCTCGCTGGCGAACTGGATCATCGGGCGGCGGCAGTCGGTGGGCCTGTGGGTAAACGGCGAAGACCCCTTAATCGGCAAGAGTCAACCATCGGCAATTTTGCCACACAAAGGCCGCGCGCATCTAACACGCTTGCTCGAGGTGCTGGCACGCGTGCGATCGATCAAGACACAGCCGTTGGTGGATCAGCTGCGACAGACGCTGCCGCGTCTGAGCTGGGGCACGACGTTGATCGTGATCACGGGCAGCGTGGACGAAGCGGTGTTCGACGAGATTTTTCGCGCGCGCCGCGCCGGACTCGATGTGCTGGTGGCGCTAATGGGGCTGGTACCCGATCGGGTGGCGATCATCCAGCGGGTGCGGCACTTCGGTGTGCCGTTGTACGAGTTCACCCGCGAACGCGATCTGGATCTGTGGCGAAAATAACCCCCACCCAGCCTCC
>JAUQXD010000801.1 GCA_030834835.1 Thermoflexales bacterium
TGCAAGGGCAACTGGTGCGCACACCACTGGTCAAATTCCTGCTCAAGCGCGTCAGCCGTCGATCGCAACAGCGGCGCTACGCAGCTGACTTTGCCGTCCAGTTTGTCGAAGGCAACGGGCGCGATTTTGACTTCGGCCTCGACTTCACTGAGTGCGCGATCTGCAAACTCTTTCAGGCCGAACAGGCCGGTGATCTGGCCAAACACATGTGCCGCATCGATTACCTCACCACGAGTTTCAGGGGCATCCAGCTGATCCGCACCGGCACCATCGCCAACGGGGCCAGCAAGTGCGACTTTCGCTACAAGAAACTGCCAGATGGACAGCGCGCCTCGCAAGCAATCACGTTGTACGAGTAACGCGCACTTGCCAGAAGCCGCGCACCAGAGTACGATTGCGGGTACACCAATGCTCGCAGTGGATTGCCAGTTCCGCTGCATTTCTGCTGTATTGTCAAATCCGGCGGGAGCATTCCATTCATAGAATAAAACGAGGCTGACATGCTGAAGTTGTATTCGTGGAACGTCAACGGCATCCGCGCCGTGGAAAAGAAAGGCTTTCTCGATTGGCTCGCTCAATCGGGCGGCGATGTGGTCGCGGTACAAGAGACCAAAGCGTGGCCCGATCAACTCTCGGCGGCCCTCTTGAACCCGACCGGCTATCAAGTCGATTGGTCATCCGCCGAGAAAAAGGGCTATTCGGGCGTGGGCACGTACAGTCGGAGTGTGCCCAAAACAGTGTCGCATGGCTTTGACGACGAGCGCTTCGATAAAAACGGTCGCATTCTGATCAGCGACTTCGAGCGCTTTGTCCTCTTTAACATCTACTTTCCCAACGGCGGACGCGGCCCCGAATGGGTGCAGCACAAGTTGGAGTTCTACAAGCGCTTCATCGAGGTGGTCAGCAGTTACACGCAGCAAGGCCGATCGGTGATCGCGACCGGCGACGTCAACACTTCATATGCGGAGATTGATATCGCGCGACCCAAGGAGAATTCTAAGAAGTCGGGCTTCATGCCGGAAGAACGCGAAGCGATGAACCACTTCTTCGCCGCCGGGCTGATCGACACCTATCGGCATCTGCGCCCAACCGAAGTGAAATATACGTGGTGGGATATGGTCACACGCGCGCGTGAGCGTAACGTCGGCTGGCGGCTCGATTACTTCTTTGTGTCAAGCGATCTCAAAGACTACGTCGTCGACGCGGAGATTCACGATCAGGTGATGGGTTCCGATCACTGCCCGATCAGTTTGACGTTGAATATCTGAGACCTGTCAGGTCTGCCTGGTCTATCATGAAAAACCTCGATCAATTCACTGCCACTTTCCCCACCACTCAACAGCGCATGGATAAACTGGTTCCACGCATCGAGGAAGCACGTAGCCGGCTCAGCGCACTCACGCCAGAGGAGATCGTCGAACGCAGCGGCTGTACGTTTGAGGGCGACGGTCGCTATCGACTGGAATTTGCGGGCCGCATGTATACGATCGATCAGTCATTCACCGTGCGGCGCGCGGACACCGGCGACGAAGCGCCCACCTTCATCCAAAGCATCATCCTGATGTATCTTGCCACCGCCGATGGCACACCGCCCTTCGCGCACTGGATCAGTTTTCACGAACTGCCCGACGGTCAATTCTACGAGCAGGCGTTTCGCGGCTACAGTGGCGAAGAGTTGGTGCGCGGCCTGCAAGGCGACGTCGAAGCCTTTCAACGCGCAAGCCTGAAATTGAACGGTGAATCGATCGGGTTGGGCGATGCCGCCTTTGCTTTTCGCATTTTGCCGCGCTTGCGCTTAGCTGCGGTCATGTATGCCGGCGACGAAGACTTTCCCGCTCAAGCGCGCGTCCTCTTTGAAGCCACTGCCCCGCACTATCTCTCGACGGATGGGCTGGCGATCCTCGGCGGGCAACTCGTCGGGCAGATCGTCAAAGCGGCCAAAACATGACCGACACTCCAGCCATTCTGACGCAAGGTCTGATCAAATCATACGGATCGGTTCGCGCGCTGCGCGGCGTTGA
>JAUQXD010000802.1 GCA_030834835.1 Thermoflexales bacterium
GTGCTCTCGTTTGTCTTCGGCGTGCGGCGGCGCACCAGCCCGATCTTCTTTGTGCGCCCCGGCGAGTCGATCTTCTGGCCGGCTCTGCGCTACAACCTGATCACATTGGTGTTCGGCTGGTGGAGTTTCCCGTTCGGGCCGGCATTCACGATCGGGGCAATACGCGATAACCTCAAGGGTGGCCGCGATGTGTCCGCCAGGGTCATCGACGACATTCTGGCGGCCGCTGATCGGCAGACCCGGCGTCGCCGGCGATAGATGACACTTGTCACCCGATAATCAGCGCGTTCCATGCTTGACGCTGTTAAAACGCCAGTGGTATAATCCATCCAATCTTTACACACCCGCTAGATGACCCCGCGCGACGGGGTCATCGCCTCATTAAGAAGGAGTCAGTCATGTCTGGTCATAGCCACTGGGCCACCATCAAACGTAAGAAGGGCGCAAACGACGCCAAGCGCGGTCAAGCCTTCACGCGCCTGGGTCGTGAAATCGCGGTTGCCGCGCGCGAAGGCGGGCCTGATCCCGACAGTAACTTCAAGCTGCGCCTGGTCGTCGATAAGGCGCGGGCCGCCGGTATGCCCAAGGACAACATCGAGCGCGCCATCCGGCGCGGTGCGGGCCTTGATAAGGATGCCGTGGCGTTTGAAGAGGCCGTGTTCGAGGGCTATGGTCCGCACGGCGTGGCGATGATCGTCAAGGTCGTAACCGATAATCGCAATCGCACCATCTCTGATCTGCGCCGCCTGTTCACCCGTTCCGGTGGCAATCTGGCGGAAAACGGCGCAGTGGCGTGGTCGTTCGAGACCCGCGGCTACATCGCGGCCCCGAAAGAAAATCTGGACGCCGACAAGGCCTTTGAACTGGCGCTGGAAGTGGGCGCCGAAGACGTGGAAGTGGGCGACGACACCGTCGAGTTCTACACCCAGCCCGCCGATTTGCACACCGTCGGCAAGGCGCTGCAAGCGGCCGGCGTCAAGCCGGACTCGATGGAATTGATCATGCGGCCGAAGCAGCCGATGACGCTCGCGGCGAAAGAGGCCGCGTCGGTCGTCAACGTGATTGAAAGCATCGAAGAGCTGGACGATGTGCAGAGCGTCTACAGCAGTCTGGACCTTACTGACGAATTGATGGCCCAGCTGGAAGCGCAAGCCGCGTAAACCAACATTCACAGTACGATCAGGGGCGAGTCTTCGAAACTCGCCCCTTTTGATTACCTATGCTTGTTTTAGGCATCGATCCCGGCACGGCGATTACGGGCTATGGCCTGGTGACCGATCGGGGTGAAGGCTCGGTCGCAGTGGCGCACGGCGTGATCACGACGCCGAGCGATCTCCCCCTGCCCGATCGGTTGGTAATGATCCAGCGCGAACTTAGCGCCATCATCGAACGGTACCGCCCCGATCACGCCGCGGTCGAGGAACTCTTCTTCAACAAGAATGTGCGCACGGCGCTGTCGGTGGCTCACGCCCGCGGTGTGATGCTGCTGACATTGGCCCAGGCGCATGTGCGGATTTTTGAATACACCCCGTTGGAAGTGAAACAGGCTATTACCGGCAGCGGCCGCGCCGATAAGCGGCAAATGCAGCAAATGATCACGCTGCTGCTGGGGCTTGATCAAATTCCCAAACCCGACGATGCCGCCGATGCGCTGGCGATTGCGGTGTGCCATTTGCACTCGGCCGGCATTGCGGCCCTGGAGTAAATCATGATCGCACATCTGCACGGCGCAGTTGAATTTATCGGCAAAGATCATCTCGTCGTCAACGTCGGCGC
>JAUQXD010000803.1 GCA_030834835.1 Thermoflexales bacterium
CGGTGTAGCGATGGCCCGTCGGGCGTGGGCCATACCTGATCGGGTGGCGAACACCTGGCCGTTGGAAAAACTGTTGGCACACGTCTCGCCTTAAAGCCACTGTGTGTGTTTATCCGATCGCTTTGCGTAAGTGCTTGATCGCGCTTGACGAAGTGTTGTAGAATGACAGGCAAGATGGACCTTACAGGCAAGACGCTCGGTCAATACGAAATCATTGAAGCGATCGGTCGCGGCGGCATGGCCTCGGTGTTCAAGGCCTATCAGTCCGCGCTCGACCGCTTCGTCGCCGTCAAAGTCCTGTCGCCGCAGCGGGCCGCGCAAGAGAACTTTTCGGACCGTTTTGTGCGCGAGGCCAAAGCCGTGGCCGCGCTCAATCACCCCAACATCTTGCCCATCATCGATTTTGGTCAGCAGGACGAGCACACGTACATCGTGATGAAATACGTGCCGGGCGGTACGTTGTCCGATCGGTTGAAGCAGCCGATCGATTTGTTGACGACCACGCGCCTGATCAAACAGGTGGCCGCCGCGCTCGATCACGCGCACAGTCGCGGCATCATTCATCGCGACATCAAACCGTCCAACATTTTGCTCGACGACAACGAGTGGGCGCAGTTGGCCGACTTCGGTCTGGCAAAGATTCTGGCCAGCGATCAACTCCTCACCAGCAGCGGCATCAGCCTGGGCACACCCGCCTATGTCTCGCCGGAGCAAGGCCAGGGCGAGCCGCTGGATCATCATACCGACATCTATTCGCTGGGCGTGATTCTGTTTGAGATGACGACGGGCCGCCTGCCCTTCACCGCCGAAACGCCGATGGGCGTGATGGTCAAGCACATTTACGATGCGCCGCCGTTGCCGCGCTCGATCAAGCCTGATCTGCCCGAAGCGCTGGAAACCATTATTTTGAAGGCGCTCGCCAAACCGATCGGCGAGCGCTACCACACGGCCGGTGAGTTGGCCAGTGTGCTGGAAATGGCCGTGTTGCAATTGCCCGCGCAGCAAATCCTGACGACGCGGTTGGAAGACCCCAATGTCACACCACGCTTTGGCCCCACGCCCGCGCGCATCACGCCCGTTACACCGCTCTCGCGCAAGCAGTTGATGGAAGAGACCGCGCCGACGGTGCCACACTTCATCGGGCGGCAGGCGGAACTGGCTGCCTATCGCGCGCGATTAGAGCGCGATCACTTCGTCATCATCACCGGCATGGCCGGCATGGGCAAGACCACGCTCGGTGCGAAGCTGGCGCGCACGGTCGCTGAAAGTTCCGATAACATTTTCTGGTTCACGTTCGATCAGGTGGAGAAGTCCACGGCCGATGCGCTGTACTGGGCGCTGGCCTCATTCCTCGATAGTCGCGGCGAGCCGAATCTGTGGACGTATTTGCAGGGCGAGATCGGCGCGCAGAAGCCGCTGGAGCGCATGGCGAAACTCAACTTGCTCATGGCGAGTTTAGCCAGCGGCGATCACGTCTTGTGTTTTGACGATTTCCAAGTGGCGGCGCATTTGCCCGACATCGCCTACATCTTCAAGACCATCCGGCAGCGCTTCGTCGATCTGCATCAGGACTTGCCCGCGCGCATCATCATCATGGGGCGCGAACTGTCGCCCGACATGGAGTATCTCGTGTCCGAGCCGCTGAACGGTCTGACGGAAGCGGAGACGGCCGCCTTCGTTACCGATCGGCACGTGATGCTGTCCGCCGACTTGATCAAGCAGTTGTGGGCACGTACCGAGGGCAATCCCAAGTTGCTGGAACTCAGCGTGTCGACGCTGGCGACGATGCGGCAGTCGAACCAGGAGAATTTCGTATCGAGCCTGGCCCGTAAGGGCGACATCCGCGACTACGTCATGAACAACGTCTATACGGCGCTGACGCTGGAAGAACAGACGGTGATGGGTGCGCTGTCGGTCTTCGCGGGTGCGATCGAGCGTGAAGGGGCCGAGGATATTCTATCGATAGCGGGCGTGACCAACATCGCGCACCGCATCGATGCGCTGATCAACAAGCACGTTATCACCGAGACCGATGAGTACCTGCACCTGCACAGCCTGGTGCGCGACTACTGCTATCACATGCTGAATCGCCACGAGCGCCTGCATTACCATCAACTGGCCGCCGAGTATTTTGAAGCGGAGCGAAGCTATCTTTCCGCCGCATACCATCACTTTGAGCAGAAGGCATACGGCACGGCCCTGAACTTGCTTTCGGGGCACTCTCAGGCCATACTCAATGCGGGCAGCGTGGGGAGTCTGCTGGAGCAGTTGAATCGGTTTCAGCCGGAGAACCTGGCAGCCGATCTGCGTGTTGTGCTGGACCAGACAAAGGGCGACTGTCATCGGCTGCGAGGCGAGTATCAGGCGGCAATACAGGCGTATGAAGCGGTCTTAGAAACATCGGCCAATAACGCCGTGAAAGCCGTGATGCAGCAGCGGCTTAGCAATGTCTATTTGAAGGCCGGCGAATACGTTCTATCGCTGGAGCACGCTCGTCACAGCCTCGCGCTGAGCGAAGCGGCCAACGATCAACTGGCCATCGCGCATGCTCAACACGATATGGCGGCCGCGTATTATCATCTGGGGAAACTCGATGCCGCCTATGACCGTCTGACCGCCAGCGAAGCATCGCTTCAGGCAGGTCAGGATCAAGGGTTGTTGGCGAATGTGAATCTTGGTTTTGGCCTCATTGCCTGGCGGCGCCATCAGCTGGATGCCGCGCAACGCCGGTTTGAGACGAGCCGCCGCATTTTTCATGCACTAAACAATCGAGGAAGTGAAGCCAACGCGCTCGGCAGTCTTGGTTTAGTCTACGGCGAACTGCACGACACCGATCGGCAGCTGGCGTGTTATCGTCAGGTCTTAAAGGTTCAAGAAGAGATCGGCGATGTCGACGCGATTTGCTCAGCCTACAACAATCTTGGTTACGTGTATTTCAACCTGGGCGATCAGGGTCAGGCCATTGATTACTACACTCGCTTGCTGACACTCAGCCAGCGGACTGGCAACCGGCCGTGGTTAGTTTTGGCTCACGCCGGCCTGGCGGATGCCTATCGTGCCGGTTCGGAATTACCGCTAGCTCTGACCCATGCGCAGCAGGCTCAACAGCTCGCCAGTGAACTAGGGACTGACCTCGAACTGGGTTTGAGTTATCGCGCTCTGGGGGACATACTGCTTAGTCTTGATAAAACGACGGAGGCCCAACAGGCATTTGAGCACAGTCTGCCTTTGCTTGAGCGAATTCAGGAAGAAGCCGAACTCGACAAAGCCCGGCGTGGTTATGAGGTCGCGCGCGCCCGGTTTGCACAGTCATCACAGCACAGCTGATAGGAGGCCTGGTCATGTCCGATCGAAGTCGCACGTCCGTTCCTGCCTGGGTTGTACTCGTTGCCCTTGCCGCGCTGGTGGCGGCGTTGATCGCGCTCATCGTCGCTCTATTGCGACGGCGCGAACAGCCGGCTCGAGAGCCGGTGGTGGTCCGGTTCCCCACTGCGAACGTCACAGTCACGGTGCCGCCCCAGAGTCGTCCCGTCATGGTCGTCGAGCGTTATCTGCCGCCGCTTGAGGAACTCCAGTCGGATCAAGACGAGTTTAAGCCCAAAGAACTGCTTGTCAATTTCGATGTGGTCGATGCCGAGTACCCACAAACGCCCATCTCGTTCTTCGACCCGCCTATTATGATGGAAGTTGAGTACACTCAGGCCCAGGTTGAGGCCGCCCAAAAGGATGTTGAGACATTTAGAAGCTATATCAAAGGCCAGCTGGAGCAGCCGATGCCTCTGCTGGGCTTCTGGGATGGCACGCACTGGATACTATTCACGCCGCGCAAGCACCAGCTAACCTATCGGCCGAACGAGGACCCCAACACGGGCGGCGTCGCAACGGTCAAAGTGTCCCGCTGGGCTGATCCGCCGACCGGCTGGTGGCCATAGATCGCCGCGAAGTGATTGCGCCATAGTACAGCGTTCTACCCGCGCCGCGATGATTCTTCTCTCGCGGCGCGGCTGTTATATAATCAGGCCGCCAGAAAAGGAGACTTATGCACCCTCGATGCCTGCGACGCGGCCTGAGCGTCATCATCAGTGTCACACTGTTTCTCGCCTTAACTCTCGCCGTTACTACGGCTGTCGCGCAACGCGACAATCCGAATTCCACACCGCCGCCTATCGTGGTATGTTTCGCCGTTGATTACACCACAGCGTGCGTCAATCGCCCGGCCCTCAACACGAGCGGCTCGCTCACCGATCAAGTCCGATCGTTGATCGAAGCGATGCTGGCCGGTCCGACCGCCGCCGAACAGGCACAGGGTCTGCGATCCGCCCTGCCCGCCGGGACGAAGTTGGCCGATGTGCGCGTGATCGATCGGCAAGCCACGATCGATCTTGATCTGCCGCAATCGTTTCTCGATCGGTTGACTGACCTTCAAGCCGAAGCGCTCAATCAGCAATTCAACCTCACCCTGTTGCCCTTCAACTTCACCTGGCTGGCCGTCAACGCGCGCGATTCAGGCGGCAACTACCGTTTGATCTCGTCATTTGTTAAACTTCCGCCGCAGCCGCATAAAGAAACTCTATCTGCGCCCTCCCCTCTCCAATCGACAGCCTCATCGTCGATAGGAGAGGGGGCGGGGGTGAGGCTTAGCACGGGTGGGGGTCTAAATGGCAAGACCGTCTTCGTCAGCGCCGGCCACGGTTGGTACTGGCACAC
>JAUQXD010000804.1 GCA_030834835.1 Thermoflexales bacterium
CGAGATCGACGCGGTAATCGCTTCGTTCGATCGAACGTTCACCTACGCCAAGCTGCAGATCGCCTTCGACGCCATCCGCCACGGCGCGCGCTTTTTCGCCACGAACGGCGATCGGTTTTGCCCGGTCCCCGGCGGCGGCCAGCCCGATGCGGCCGCCATCATCGCCGCGATCGAAGCCTGCACCAATACCCGGTGCGAGGCCATCGTCGGCAAGCCATCGACCTACATGATGGACGCGGTGATGAGCCTGCTGCGCCTGTCGCCAGGCCGCTGCCTCATGACGGGCGATCGGTTGGAGACCGATGTGCAGATGGGCCTCAACGCGGGCATGGCCACCGCTCTTGCGCTCACCGGCGCGACAAAACTGGCCGAAGCAGAAACTTCACCCATCAAACCAACTTACATCATTCAGGATTTAGGGGAGTTGGTCGATTGGTAACTGGTCGATTAGTAGCCGGTTGACTGGTAACTGGTTGACTGATAACCGATTGGCCGATCTCTGTATTCAGAAGGAACAGCCATGCTCGATACTCCGCATCGCCGCTTTAACCAGCTGACTCGCGAATGGGTGCTCGTCTCGCCGCATCGCGCCAAACGTCCGTGGCTAGGTCAGGTGGAGAAAACCCCGTCCGAAAATCTGCCGCACTACGATCCGACGTGCTACCTGTGTCCTGGCAACTCGCGCGTCGGCGGAACGATTCAAAATCCGAAGTACGAATCGACTTTTGTGTTCGACAACGACTTTGCTGCGTTGCTGCCCGATACGGAACACGCAACAGTGCGAAGCCTCCCTGCGGGACGCACCACGCCCGATTCGCTCTTCATCGCTGAGTCGGAACCCGGCACCTGCCGCGTCGTGTGCTTCTCGCCGCGTCACGATCTGTCGCTGCCCGAATTGTCGCAAGCAGAAGTGGAGAATGTCATCCGTACGTGGACCGAGCAAACGCGCGAACTCGGCGCGCTGGACTTCGTCAACTACGTGCAAGTCTTTGAAAACAAGGGCGCGGTGATGGGCTGCTCCAATCCGCATCCGCACAGCCAGGTGTGGGCGGTGCATCATCTGCCCAATGAACCGACCAAAGAACTCAACACGCAGCAGCACTACTGGCAGAACCGTCAGTCGTGCCTGTTGTGCGACTACCTGAGCGAAGAGCTGCGCGCGCAGGAGCGCATCGTTGCGCAGAACGAAGATTTCATCGCGCTGGTACCGTTCTGGGCCGTGTGGCCGTTCGAGATTCTGCTGATGTCCAAACGCCATTGCGGCGCGTTGAGCGATCTCGATCAACTCGAAGTCGCTTCGTTGGCCGACATCATGCGCCGCATCACGGCCAAGTACGATCATCTATTCGAAATTTCATTCCCCTACTCGATGGGGTTCCATCAACGCCCGACGGATGGTCACGCGCACGACGAGTGGCACTTCCACGCGCATTTTTATCCGCCCTTGCTGCGCTCAGCCACCGTCAAGAAATTCATGGTGGGCTACGAAATGCTGGCCGAAGCGCAGCGCGACCTCACGGCTGAACAGGCGGCCGATCGGTTGCGCAACCTGAGCGACGTTCATTATCGATCACGAAAGGACTCATGATGGCTGAATTACAGGAAGAACACGTCCCGCTAAAAAGCCGCGTGTGGGTGTCCATCGCCGATGCCTCCACGGCCACGCTGCAAGGCATGGTCGGCAGCGGCGCGCTGACCTATTTCTTCACGCGTTGGCGCGGCCTCGATCCGAGTATGGCCGCTATCGTGTGGCTGTTGTTCGGGGTGTGGAACGCCGTCAACGATCCCCTGTTCGGGTGGATCAGCGATCGGACGCAAAATAAACTGGGCCGCCGCCGACCGTACATTCGTTACGGCGCACCCCTTATCGCGCTGGCCTTTATTTCGTGCTGGATCGAGTGGCCGGGCACGGCTGGCAATCAAACCCTGATGTTCTTCCAGCTGCTCATTGCGCTGTTCGCCTTCGACACGCTGTACACGGCCATCGCCACCAGCATCTACGTGATGCCGTATGAAATGGCCCTGTCGAACAAGGCGCGCGGCAGCATTTTGCTGTGGAAAGTGATCTTCACGATTTTCCCCACGGCCATCCCGCTGGTCGTCATCCCGATCATTCAACCTGGCCCCGGCGAAAGCGCTGCGACTTTTCAGATCGTGATGACGGCCTTCGGCGTGATGATGGGCGCGCTCGTCTTCATCAGTACGTACTTCTATGAAGAGAAACACTTCACGCAAAACGAACAGCAGCCGCCGATGGTCACGTCGATCAGAGAATGCTTCAGGAATTTCTCGTTCATCATCTTCGAGGTCGTTAGCTTCACCGTGATCTACATCCAGACCTCGTTGATGCAAGGTGTGCTGTACTACTTCGATGAACTCAAAGTGTCGGCGATGCCGCTGTATCTGGCGCTGTTGGCGGGCATCGTCGGCGGGCTGGTGTTATGGATCAAAGTGCGCGATACGTGGGGCGTGAAGACGAGCATGATCCGGCTGTGTCTCGCTTTCGCCATCGGCTGCGCGGTGCTGCTGGTCTTTGGCCGCGAGGTCGTTCCTTCGACGTTCGGCTTCCTGTTGCTGGGCGTGGGCTTCAGCGGCATGATGTATCTGATTCCGCTGATGAACGGTGACGTAATCGACATGGACGAACATCGCACCGGGTTGCGGCGCGAGGGCATGTACGCGGGCGTCAACAGCCTCATCACCAAACCCGCCATCAGCCTCGCGCAGGCCGTGTTTTTAGGCATCATCGGCGCGTTCGGTTATGATCAGGCGTTGGCGCAGACCGGTATTCTCATCGGTTGGGTCGCCGTGCCCGCGGTGCTATTGTTTACCTGCTTCGTGCTGCTGCGCTTCTATCCGCTGGCCGGTGAGAGTTGGGCCAGGATCAAGCAGCAACTCGCGCACGCCCATCGTGAAAAAGAGAAACGCTATCTGGAAGCGCACGGCTACAAATA
>JAUQXD010000076.1 GCA_030834835.1 Thermoflexales bacterium
CAAGGATCATCATGCCTCGCACGAAGAAAGCCAGTCCCAAAGCGCCGGTCGCTAAGCCCGAAAAGCAGAAACGCCAAAGCGCTACCCAACCGATCGAGAAACAGAGCACCCGCGAGCAGTTGTCGTCCATCATCAAGTCCGCGCGCGATCTGATGCGCAAGGACGCGGGCCTCAGCGGCGATCTCGATCGGCTACCGCAGTTGTCGTGGGTGTTGTTCCTCAAATGCTACGACGATATGGAGCAGCGCCGCGAAGAAGAAGTGCCCCTATCGGGCCAGAAATATCGATCGGTGATACCGAGGCCGTTCCGCTGGCGCGATTGGGCCAGCGATCCCGATCACGGGCAGACCGGGCCGGAGTTGATCGACTTCATCAACGGACAACTGTTACCCAGATTGCGCGACTTGAGCGGCAGCGACGAGAAGGCCGTCATCGCCGCGCTGTTTCGCGAGACGTACAATCGGATGTTGTCCGGCTACCTGTTGCGCGATCTGATCAACCTGATCAATAGCGTACACTTCCAATCGAAGGACGAAATCTTCACGCTGTCGCATCTGTACGAGTCGATGCTGAAAGAGATGCGCGACGCGGCGGGCGATTCGGGCGAGTTCTATACGCCGCGCCCGGTGGTGCGCTTCATGGTGGAACGCGTGTCGCCGAAGTTGGGCGAGAGTGTACTGGACCCGGCCTGCGGCACGGGCGGCTTTCTGGTGGAGGCGTTTGATTATCTGCACCGGCAGCGCAAGAAGAGCGCCGACGAAGACGTGCTGCAAAACAAAACGCTGCACGGCATCGAGAAGAAGCCGATGCCGTATCTGCTGGGCACGATGAATTTGATTTTGCACGGCATCGAAGCGCCCAACATCCGCCGCACCAATGCGCTGGAAAAACCGCTCAAAGAGATCGGCGAGGACGACCGCTACGACATCATCGTGACCAATCCGCCGTTCGGCGGCGAGGAAGAAGCGGGCATTCAATTGAACTTCCCCGAAGCCACGCGCACCAGCGAGACGGCGCTGTTGTTTCTGCAATTCATCATGCGCTCGCTAAAACCAAAAGGACGCTGCGCGGTGGTGGTGCCGAACGGCACGCTGTTTGGCGATGGCGTGTCGGCCAAAGTCAAAGCGAAGATGCTGACGGAGTTCAACCTGCACACGATCGTGCGGCTGCCCAACGGCGTCTTCGCGCCGTACACCAGCATCCCCACGAATTTGCTGTTCTTCGATCGCACCGGGCCGACGACGGACATCTGGTATTACGAGCAGCCGATGCCCGACGGGCGCAAGAATTACAGCAAGACCAAGCCGCTGCAATTCGAGGAGTTTGCCGAGTGCGCTTCATGGTGGGACAAACGCGAAGAGAACGAACGCGCGTGGAAAGTGGCGGCCAGCAACGTGTTGAAGATCGATGACGCGGGCAACATCGTCTCGGTCAATCTGGATGTGAAGAATCCCAATGTGCTCGATGATTTTGTGCATCTGCCGCCTGAGCAATTAGCCGCCGATATTTTGAAGAAGGAACACCGCATTGCAGAGATTATGGCGGAGATTCAAGACGTGTTGAAGGCAAAGCAATAATGAGTAATGATTGGCCGATGGTTCCGTTGGGCAGAATTCTTGCCAAGTCAAATGAATGGATCGATCTCAAGGCCGATGAGACTTACAAAGAAGTAACTGTTCGTCTCTGGGGCAAAGGCGTAACTCTACGTCGTGAAGTGAACGGCACAGGCATTGCGTCCAGCAGTAGAATCATTGTCAGAGCAAATCAATTCATTCTGTCGCGCATCGATGCACGCAACGGTGCATTCGGGTTGATTCCTGATGAATTAGATGACGCAGTCGTAAGCACTGACTTTCCAGTGTTTACTGTGAATGAATCCTTGATTCTTCCAGTTTATTTGAATTGGATGAGCAAGACGGCAGCCTTTGTTGACCTGTGCAAAGCCGCCAGTGAAGGGACAACCAACCGCGTCCGACTGAAGGAAGATCGTTTTCTTGCGACAGAGATTCCTCTCCCCCCGCTCGATGAGCAACGCCGCCTCGTCGCGCGGATCGAGGCGCTGGCCGCCAAGATCGAAGAGGCGCGCGGACTGCGTCGGCTGGCGGTGGAGGAGGCGGAGGCGCTCGCTGGCGCAATGCGCGCTCGCGTTTACGATGAAGCGGTCAACATCGCAGGTGGTGTCGAACGTCTTGACGATCTATGCCATCGCATTACAGATGGAACGCATGTGACTCCGACTTACGTTTCAGAAGGAATACCTTTTCTTTCAGTAAAGGACATCACCAGCGGGAAAATCCGCTTTGATGACACGAGGTTTATTACGCCAGAGGAACACGCAGAACTAACGAAGCGATGTAAGCCGGAGCGCGATGATGTGTTGCTGACAAAAGTCGGTACAACTGGCTTTGCCAAAGCGATTGACGTAGATCGTGAGTTCAGTATCTTTGTAAGTTTGGCGTTGCTCAAGATTGATAAGACACGCCTAAATCCAAAATTCACGGAATACATGCTGAATTCACCAAAGCTTAGAGAACATTCTGATTCTGGAACGCGTGGCGTCGGAAATCAGAACCTCGTCTTGAAGTTCATTCGCGATTTTCCGATGCCAGCACCGTCGCTCGAAGAACAACGCCGCATGGTGGCGTACCTCGACGGGTTGCAGGCCAAGGTCGATGCGTTGAAGCAATTGCAATCGCAGACGCAGATGGAACTCGACGCGCTGCTGCCGAGTGTGTTGGACAAGGCGTTCAAGGGGGAGTTGTGATTTCACCCTCACCCCCGGCCCTCTCCCTTGCAGGGAGAGGGTGCAGGTTCCTCTCCCCTGCGGGGAGACGCGTAGCGAGGTGAGGGGCGATCAAGTCGTTGCAAGCGCAGACGCAGGCACGCTGCGCAGTCGACGCGCTGCTGCCGAGCGTGTTGGATCGGGCGTTTAAGGGGGAGTTGTGATTTCACCCTCACCCCCGGCCCTCTCCCTTGCAGGGAGAGGGAGTGTGGGAACGCGCTCCCCTCTCCGCTTTTACGCCATGCCCCAGCGAAGGCTGGGTGGCGCGCTTGGCGGGAGAGGGGTTGGGGGTGAGGGTCGAAAGCGGATCAACCATCATGCCCGACGAAAAACAGCATCGCATCTACCCGCCGCTCCTCGCCGCCGCGCGCGAATTGCGCCAGCCGCAAACCCCCGCCGAAATCAAACTCTGGTCGCGCCTGCGCAATCGTCAAATCGACGATCTCAAATTCCGCCGTCAACATCCCATCGGCCATTTCATCATCGACTTCTACTGCGCTGAGGCAAAGTTGTGCATCGAGATCGACGGCGACTCTCACGCCGAACCCGATCAAGCCGTCTACGATGCCGCCCGCACGCAATGGCTCACCGACGAAGGCTATCGCGTCATCCGCTTCACTAACCGCGAAGTGTTCAAGGAGTTCGAAGCGGTGTTGCAGTCCATCGCGGATGAATGCCGACGATTGATCTCAC
>JAUQXD010000805.1 GCA_030834835.1 Thermoflexales bacterium
CCGCCATTCATAACCATGGAGTAGACCGTCCCGAAGACTGTGAATTTCCGAAATGAAAATACTTCCGTCTGCGTCTTCTTGCCGCCAGATGTCCAGGCCTGTTCCGTGAACGAGGCGATAGGTTCCGATGAGCTTACCCCCGGCGCCGTATTGTTTCGCCGTGCCGTGTATCTTGCCCTGCACATAGGGTTCCAGTAAGAGCAACGTGCCGTCATCGTTCCAGGTGTATTCCCGCCCGTGCTTTTGACCATCCTTCAACGGGGTTTCGATAACCAACGTCCCATCCCGGGTGTAGGCGCGTCGCCCGACAAGTCGTCCATTGAGCATACAGTCAGTGAGCCGATAGTCGATGAACGCACCCTCCTGTTTGTGTTCACTGACGAGTTGTTCAACCGCACCTGGGGGAATATCAGATTTCAGTCGTTTCATACAAAATTCGCCGTTGCTTCCTGCGCCATTTTTCAGAGAAGGCCGCCCAACGCCCTCGGCGTCTCCCAAATGACGGGGATTCCATCATCCGCCGGCCACCAACCAGGAGAGACCTCGGAGGTTTTTTTACGGCCTGGTCGGCAGCGCTGGCCGGCTAATTCGATCGACCGTCAGCCGCTGCCAGATAGTCACTGAAAACCTCCGAGGCCTTGTCGTGGCGGCATACTGCTGTTTACCGCACTGATGTGGCTTAAAAACATTGCGACTAATCCCAAAACGAATATGGTTGTCTTGTACTCACACTCCATGTGTTCGCCTGTTTCTCAAAAGTCCATTTCTGGGCATTGCCGCCGCGACTATCCGGCATAAGGCCCATGTTGTACATCGTGATGACATCGACACTCGCTTCATCAACAGTCACAGAATCAAAGGCAAAGTAATATGTAAAAGACGGCCAATCCGAACGATTGCCACGTAGCGCTTTGAAAAACGAGTCGGTATCTTCAGCGATAAGTTGCCCTTGCTGGTATCGCCAGACCTGGAGGACCGACAGCGGGTCGGTAGCAGCTATAGTGGTTGTTACCACGCGAGCTACGAGTGCGCCTTCTGGAGAACGATAACCCGATGCAGCTTGAGCCAATTGATCATCAATGATGATTTGCGCCACAAATCGCTCCAAATCAGGAGATGCATCGATCTGAGGATTGACTGCGTTTCGATTCCCAATAACGGCTGTTAGCACAACCGCTAGAAGAACCAATATCAGACTAATGCCGAGTCGTTTATTGAACATAGGTATATCTCTGCGCGAGATATGCGACTAACTACTACTTGATCGTCAGCTGCAATGTAAAAACTACCGACTGCCATCATCCAGAATTTTGTAGAACTTTCACAATCGATAACCTATTCCGCAAAATGATTGACCCATTTTAGCACGGACAGGAAATCTATTGGTGCGAAGGTATCATCTCAAACACAAGGGCGATCCCGTGTGATCGCCCTTACGCCATTCTTTACCATCATTCGCTTGATCGCTGATTCGCCATTCGCTGATTCGCCCGCCTCTACTTCTTCTGTGCCAGCCGCTTCGTCACGCGCTGCCACATCAACGTCGGATGCTCCGGCTGATGCTTGCGCTGCTCGTCTTTGCTGACGCGGAAGGCAAAGTCCTCCAGCGTAATGCCCACCGGCGAGGCCGCCGCGCTCATCACCACTGGCTTGCCCTGATTCACCGACAGCGCCACTTCCGCGCCGTGCGGCACCACCAGGTTGAACGTCCGCTTCAACGCATCCTCGATGACCTTCTGCCCTAGCGCATTGCGCTCGAACGTCTGGTTCAACACCAGCCTGATGATGTCCCGCGGATAGTGCAGCGTCTCGAAAATATCCAGCGCCGACGCGGTGG
>JAUQXD010000806.1 GCA_030834835.1 Thermoflexales bacterium
TCATCGGGCGTGTAGTCCGTGCCGATGAGCGCGTTGTCGAGATAGAAGTCCAGTTTGTCCACGCAGGTCGCATCGACCACGCTGGCCTTCAACGTGTAGAACTCATACAGGCTATACGGATATTGCTCCATCGTCACGCCCACGATGTTCGGCGTGTCGCTGCAGGCCGGTTTCGTCTCAAAGAGATAATCGGGGGTGTTGACGACCGTACCGGCGGCGTCGGTGATCTCGATGGTGTAGTGGTAGACCCGATCGGACGTCAACCCGCTCAAGTTGGCAAAGTGCGTGGTGTTCAACGCCGCACTCGACACGCGCGACGGATACACGCCGCTGGTCGTGCCATAGCGCAGTTCATAACTGGCATTTTCGTTGGTCTGCCAGCGGATGGTGGCGGTGTGCTCGGTGGTTGCCAACACGGTCGGGCCGCTGGTGATGCGCGGCGGCTGTTGATCGCAGGGCCACACATCGCTCCACTCGTTATTGGCTTCATTGCCTTCGAGCACGTTGTTCCAGGCATCGGCCAGGAATTTGGCGGTGGCATTGCCGCTGGCGCAGAACCACGTGTAGTTGATGTAGCCCGCGCGCAGGCCGCCGGGCGGGATCGTTTCATTGACCAGTCCCTGCGATTTCAACACCTCATCCTGATAGATGTCGATCACCATACCCGGCCCTGGCTCGGCGGTACCGCCGCCGATGTTCTGGATGATGAAGGCGGCGCGGCCAGCGGCCGCTTCGTACCAACCGCTGCTGATGATCAGATCGGGCAAACTGGCCGCCGGTACGATGTCCACCACTTTGGTCGCTTGCGCCGAGCCGCCACAGTTCTGCGCCGTCACCGTGATCGTCTTGGGGCCGGTGCTGTTCCACGTGTAGGTCTTGGTCGTTTGTGTCACTACACCTGATGTCGTCTGCGGAGCCTGATCGGTAGCCTGCCACGTGAACGTGATCGGCGTTGTAGGATTACTCGGGCTGGCCGTGGCCGTAAACGTATAGTTCGTGCCCGTCAGTCCGCTGCTCACCCCGATCACACTCACATCCGAAATCGGATTGGGACAGGTGGGCGGCGGAGCACTGATAGTGATCTGATGCGTGTCCGTAGCGGAGCCGCCGCAGTTCTGCGCCGTCACCGTGATCGTCTTCGCGCCGGTGGTGGTAAACGTGAACGGGAAAGTCGCGCCGGTGGGACAGGCGGGTTGATGCGAGCCGCCACAGATCAGATCGGTAGCACGCCACGTGTAAGTGATGGGCTTGGTTGGATTCGCTGGCACGGGCATGGGTGTAAACGTGTACTGCGTGCCCGTTACGCCGCTCGTTGCGCCGTTGATGTTGACGCCGGTGAGCGGCGCGGTGCAGGTGTGATAGGCAATGACCAGCCGCGCACTGCTGTTAGCGGGCAGCGCGTAGAATGAGTAAGTGCCCGTGCCGGTCGGATCGAGCCGCAGTTGAATGCCGTGATTGGCGATCGTGCCGGAATACCAGCCGCGCACGATGTTGCTCACGTCCCAGCGCAGCCAGCCCAACGCATACGCCTTCGGCAGATCGCCTATCGTCTGCGTGACCGGTTTGCTGTTCCACGTCACGGTCGATTCGTCCCACGTTGAGAGGATGGCATCCGCCCAGATGTCCGTCGCACCTTCGGGCGCATTCAGCAGGTTGATCTCCGAGTAGAGTTCCAGCGACGCCGAAATCACAACCAGGCTCGACGGCAAACTCGATGTGTCGAATTTCAACAGCGTATTGCGCGCACTGCCGGTTGGACGGCCGACATACAGTTGGCTGTCCGTGCCGTAGTTGTTGGACGGCAGCGCCTGATTGATCCACGTGTCGGCTTGCACCGGCAAAATCGCGGGCGAGCCTTGCGTGGCATAGATCACGGTGAGGCGTGGGTATCGCAGTGACGCATTCTCGCTCGAATCGTAATCGAGCGTGCCGTAGGTCAGGCCGGTCTGCGCCAGCAAGAAACCGTAATTGGTGCGCGTGCCCGCTTTCCATTGCTGCACCAGCGAAGTCACGTTCCATTTGTGCCAGCCCAAGCCGTTTACCGTCTGCGAGCCGTAATCGCTGGAATAGGTGGGCTTGGTGTTCCACGTCACCGTTGCTTCGCTCCACGATCCCAGCGCGGCATATGCCCGCAGGTTGGGCGTGGAACTGACGGGCGCGTACAACTCCAGCGTCGCCGTGACGATGGTCGCGTTGGCGGGCAGCGCTGAAATATCATACTGAATCAGCGTTTGATACGCATCCGATGGAGCGAGAACGCGGCCCGTGCGCAGGTACGTCGTGTTACTGTAATTCACCGTGGGCGAATTCTGCCGCACGTGCGCGTCGGCCTGCGCCATGAACGTCATCTGCAAATTGTTCGCGTCGATGGCGACGGGCACGTCCGGACTGCATAGTGCACTCGCCGGCGCAACGCTCGCCAACCCGATCAACACGTTAGCGGGCAGCCCGATCGGCTGATCGGCTTGCAGCGCCTGTACCGATCGGCTGCTCAGTCCTGCGCCCAACACGCCCATGAATATAACAGCAAATATCATGGCAATGCTCATGTGCAATACTCGGGTCTTCATGTTGGCTTGCTCCTTGATAACGGCTTATTCAACCGCGAACGCACGCGCATCTCCGCGAATGTTTTGCAATTCGTGTTCATTCGTGGAGATTCGCGGATCGCTTTTCCTTGTTTCCTTGCCTACCTGTTTCCTGATCGACTTGTCTGCCTGTTTCCTCTTCCAACGCCTTAAACAAATCCTGCAGGCGCGCAAAGTTGCGCCGTTGACCGGTATGCGGGTCTTCCAGTGAGGCCCGCCACGGCGCGGTGTCACTTTCGCGCCACAGCCGCAACAAAAACGAAAAGTAATTGAGGGATTTCTTCATCAGTGTGAGTTTGCGCTATAATCGAATACAACTTGTGACTACTGTAGCAAGCCGTCGTTCACGAATCGTTTAATCGACCGCCATGAGTGATTCCTCGCTACCCCGACTGACCCTGCACGCCCTCGGCGGCCTGCGCCTGACCCTTGACGATCAACCCGTGGTCGATCTCGTCTCGCGTAAGGCCGAAGCGCTGCTGATCTATCTGGCCTGTCACCCGCACCCTCAGCCCCGCGACGTGCTGGCTGATCTGCTGTGGGACGATGCTTCGCAATCGCAGGCCGCGGGCAATTTGCGCGTCCTCCTCAATAGTTTGCGCCGCCGCCTCTCGCCCTTCCTCTGTATCGAACGCTATTCGCTGGGTTTCAACTTCGATAGCCACTTCGTTTTTGATGTGCGCGAGTTTGAACAGCACGTGCGCGCGCGCCAACTCGAGCGCGCCGTCGAACTCTATTGCGGCGACTTTCTGGCGGGCTTCAACATCAACGACAGCCGTCGCTTTGAAGAATGGGTACTACTGGAACGCGAGCGTTTGCAGCGGCTCGCCGTCGATGCGCTGGACGAACTGATCGACGCCGACCTGCGCGCACGCCGCTATCGATCCGGCATCGATCACGCCGCGCATTTGCTGCGGATCGATCCACTACGTGAAGACACCCATCGCCGCTTGATGCTACTGTACGCGCGCACCCATCAGCGCCACGCCGCGCTATTGCAATTCCAGACCTGCCGCAAGATTCTGCGCGCCGAACTCGAGGTCGAACCCGCGCCTGAAACGATCAAATTAGCGGAGCGGCTTAAAGCGTCTGAAAATTTGCGGCCCGCGCCGCTCCCGATCGAACTCACGCCCTTCATCGGCCGCCAATCTGAACTGGCGCACATCGCCGCTCGACTGAGCGATCCGCGCTGTCGCCTGCTCACGCTGCTCGGCCCCGGCGGCAGCGGCAAGACGCGCCTCGCGCTGGAAACCGCGCGCACCCTCGCCAACGACTTCATCAACGGTGCGGCCTTCGTCACGCTCGCCGTCGTTCACACTGCCGATGACTTCATTGCGGCTCTGGCGGAAGCGCTGGGCGTCACCTTCGTCGCCCGCACCGAGCCGCGCACGCAACTGATTAACTGGCTGCGCGACAAAGAACTGCTGCTGGTGCTGGACAACTTCGAGCACCTGTTGACCGCCGCCGATCAACTCGTCGCCTTCCTCAAAGCCGCGCCCGATCTAAAAGTGCTGGTCACTTCGCGCCAACGGCTGAATTTGCAGGCCGAATGGTTGATTGAGATCAAAGGCTTGATCGAAATAGAAGCCACCACGTTATTCGAACACAACGCCCTGCGTGCTCAACCCAACCCGATCGATGATCCAGCCAACGTGACCCGCATCTGCCAGCTGGTGCAAGGCTTGCCGTTGGCGATTGAATTGGCCGCAGCGTGGGCGCGCGAACAATCGTGCGCGGCCATTGCCGATCAGATTGCGCGCAGTCTGGATTTTCTGGCGACCGAGCAGCGCGACGTGCCCGATCGGCATCG
>JAUQXD010000807.1 GCA_030834835.1 Thermoflexales bacterium
GATCACCGCGCACTGCGCAATCGCCGGATGTTCGTACAGCGCCTTCTCTATCTCGACCGGATAGACGTTCTCGCCGCCGCTGATGAACATATCCTTCTTGCGATCGACGATGAAGAAGAAACCATCCGCATCGATGCGGGCCAGGTCGCCCGTGTGAAACCAGCCGTCGACATCGATGGCGGCTTGACTGGCTTCAGGGTTATTGAAGTAGCCGCTGCACATCGACGGGCCTTTGAGCACGAGTTCGCCAATCGTGTTGGCCGACACCGGTTGATGGTCGTCATCGACGACGCGCGCATCGACGAAATAGTTGGGCTGCCCGATCGATCCGGCCTTTTTCTCGGCAAATTCCGGTCCCATCGAGAAGATGCCGGGGCCGAATTCCGTCATGCCGAAGCCCTGCTTGAAGACCACGCCATGCTGATCGCGATAGGCCTTGATAATCGGCACGGGCAGTGGCGCGCCACCGCTCGTCATGAAGCGCACGCTCTTGAATGACGTCGTAGCAAACTTCGGCGATTGCAGCATCATCTGATACTGTGACGGCACGCAGAAGAACATCGTGACTCTTTCGCGCTCGATTAGATCGAGCATGTCGTCGGGCGCCCACTTGCGCATGATGACGACTGTGCCACCAAGCGTAAGCAGCGGCAGCGTGTAGACCAGCAAGCCGCCCGTGTGGAACATCGGCGTGTGCGTGATGGTGATGTCGCCGCGTTGGAGTTCGTGGATGATCGTGTTCAGTGTGTTCCAGCCGATCATGCGATACGAAATCTGCGCGCCTTTGGGCAGGCCAGTCGTGCCGCCTGTGAAGATCAAACAGATGATGTCTTCGGCATCGATCAGTTCATTCGTGACGGGCACAGCGTTGGCCGCTTGTAACGTCGCTTCATAAGGCAAACTGCCGGCGATACCGTCGCCGTCGAGATGAAGATAAGACCGTAATGCGTACTGCGTAATGCGTGTGGCAGATTCTATTTCGGCGACGTTGGCCTTGAAATCATCGGAGTAGATCAGGGCCTTGGGTGCAGTGACTTCGATCAGATCGACGAGTTCGCGCCAGTGACTGCGCCAATTGTAGGGCACGAAGATCGCGCCGAGTTTGCCGCACGCAAAGAACGCGTTGAGGAATTCCACGCCGTTCAGTGCCAGCATCCCCACGCGATCGCCGCGCTGTACACCGACCGTGTCACGCAGCCAGTTCGCCAACTTGTTCGCGCGCTGATTCAACTGCCGATAGGTGAAACGCCCCGCCTCGCCTTTGGCAACGTCCGCGACAGCTACGTTGTCAGGCCAATAGCGTTCACCTCGTTCCAGCCAGTCCCCGATGTACATACACACCTCAAAATTGAACCGCGAAGGCGCAAAGACGCGAAGTTTTTGAAGACCTATTCCGGTAAGCCATTGACTTTGCGTCGAATACCGTGCTTCATGAGCGTGACATTCCAGTTGAGCAGAAAGCCGAGACGACAGTCACGGAGTTTGAGATATGTCAGCAACTGGGCTTCGTGAATTGGCGCGAGTTGATCGACGGTCTTGTTTTCGACGATGACGCTGTTTTCCACGAGCATGTCGATTCGATAACCGATGTCAAACCGCTGACCATCATACACGATCGGCAGCGGCACTTCCGTTTCGAGCTTCAAACCGCGTTTGCGCAGTTCGTAGGCAAGGCAATGTTGATACGCCGATTCCAGCAACCCCGGACCAAGCGCTTTATGGACCTTGATGGCCGCATCTACAAGCGCCGTCGCAACCTCTTCAATTTCCATATTTCCTCGCTTTTCTTCGCGCCTTTGCGGTTTTATCTCCAGCGCCAGACCGAAGCCGCCATCGTGATGCCGCCGCCGGAGGCGCAGAAGCAGATAGTCTGGCCGGGCCTGGGGCCGCGACCTTGTGCGATGGCGTCATCGAGCGCCATGACCACGCACGGCGAACCGGTGTAACCCCACTTGTCCATGACCCAATGCGTTTTCTCGATGGGCTGATTGAGCGTCTGCATCATCGTTTCGATGGTGCGCAAATTCAACTGCGTGAACAGATATAGATCGACATCATCGAATGTGAGACTGGCCTTGTCCAATGCGCCTTGAATCAACTTCGGCCAGTATTCGGTGTTGAAGGTCTTGGGGAACTTCTTGACGAACTCGACTTTTGGCGGGCCATACGTCGCCATGTTTTCTGGCGTGCTCGGTCGATTCGCGCCGCCGCCATAGATGCCCAACGCATCGTGAAAACTGCCCACGGCCAGCAAATTGCTGCCCAGCCAACCGGGCGCATCGCTGACGCCCAACACGGCCGCACCTGCGCCATCGGCGAACAGGTTGGCCGTCTTCTTGTCCTTGAAGTCGAGGAAGCGGCTCATGCCGTAGCCGCCCGCGACGAGCACATACTTGAACGACGGTTCGGTGATGAGATAGCGCGCACCTTGATCGAGCGCCGTGACCCAGCCCGCGCACGCGCTGTTGACATCGTAACAACCGGACTTGATCGCGCCGAGTTTGTGCTGCACCACAACCGATGTCCCCGGCGACAAATAATCGGGTGTATCGGTGGACACGATGATCAAGTCTAAGTCTTCAGGTTTTACCCCGGCCCGATCGAGCGCGGTGCGCGACGCGGCCACAATCAGATCGGACGTGGTTTGATCAGGCGACATCCAATGTCGTTCGCGGATGCCGACGTTATCGAGCAGCCACTGACTGGTCGATTCGCCGATCAATTCATCGACTTCGGCGTTGGTCACAACGCGTTCGGGAACGTAACTGCCGGTGCTAAGAATCTGTGCGTATCGCATTCGATTTACTCGCTAAGAAATTTAAGGATGACGGCATTGGCCGCTTCAGGTGTTTCGATGGGGAAGAAGTGACCGGCGTCGGGCAGAATCTCGATCGTGCTGTTGGGAATCTCACGCGCGAGCAGGTCGGCATTGCCGGGTGGCACGACTTTATCGTGTGCGCCAAACAAAATCAACGTGGACGCCGTGACTTGCTTCAATTTGCCTTCAAAACAAGCACTTTCCGCAAACGACGCCAGCCCGATCGCCAACTGCGCTTGATAGGCCGCTGGCTCGATCGGGTTCTGCACTCGCCACTTGAGCCAGGTCTCGATCATCTCAGGATTTTTGTCGGCATAGCCCGGCGCAGTGCTGACGACGAGGCCATTCTTGAAGCGCGTCACCGCATCGCTCTTTACATCGGTCAACACCGCCATCGCTTCGGGCGTAACGGGGATGTGATGCGGTCCGCCGAAATTGGTGGACGCGAGAATCAACTTGTCGATCACCTCAGGATGACTCAGCGCCAGCGCTTGCGCGACGTAGCCGCCCATCGAGTGACCCAGAACGTGCGCGCGTGAGTAGCCCAACGCCTGAATCAATCCGGCGGTATCGTCGGCTAGCATTTGCGCGGTGTACGGCCCGGCCGGTTTATCACTTTGGCCCACGCCGCGATTGTCGAAGGTGATCACGGTAAAATGCTCGGTCAGGCCCGGCACCATCTTGTGCCACTCCCAGCGATCGTAGCCGATGCCGGAGATCAACACGAGCGGTTGACCGGAGCCGTGGGTTTCGTAGGCGAGAGTGAGACCGTTGACGGACACCATGGACATGAACGCTCCTTGCTGACAGTACACAAGGAAACAAGTAGACAAGGAAGCCTCACCTTGTTTCCTTGTCTACTTGTTTCCTCCATACTTCTCTTGCAACACTTTCTTATCTATCTTCCCCGCCGCCGTCTTGGGCAATGATTCTACAAACACAAACGACTTCGGGATTTTGAAACGAGCCAAACGCGGCTGACAAAACGTGTTGAGTTCATCCGCGGTGATTGATGTGCCGTTTTGGAGGACGACAATCGCGCGCCCGACTTCGCCCCACTTTTCATCGGGCACGCCGATCAGCGCCGCTTCGGCTACGGCTGAGTGCGCGTGCAAAACACTTTCCACTTCGGCGGGATAGATGTTTTCGCCGCCGGAGATGATCATGTCTTTGCTGCGGCCTACAATGTAATAATAACCTTCGCTGTCGCGCCGCGCCAGATCGCCTGTGCGCAGCCAGCCATTGGCAATCGTCTTCGCCGTTTCTTCGGGGCGATTCCAGTAACCATTACAGACGTGTGGGCCGCGAATCAACATCTCGCCCACTTCATCCGCGCCGCATTCAGCCCCCGTCTCATCGACGACTTTCACATCAACATGGAACAGCGGAAAACCCACCGATCCCGGCTTGCGACGCACATCCGCTTTGGGCAGCCAGAACGTGTTTGGCCCAGCTTCCGTGAGACCATAGCCGGTCTTGAAGTCCACGCCGCGCTCCCAGAATCTCTCGAACACGGGCAAAGGGCAGGGCGCGCCGCCGCTG
>JAUQXD010000808.1 GCA_030834835.1 Thermoflexales bacterium
CGCGACCAGATAATCGAAGGCGGTTGGCGGCAGGGTCAAGACCCGATCGGCGCAGGTGGCCCGTCGGGTGTGGAGATCGAGGATCAGGGTGCCGCGCTTCAGGAAACGATCATCGGTGGGTAGTATGGGACCTGGCGTTGCCGCGGGTGGCTGATCCAGCGTTTTAAGTTCGGCCTGCAACATGTCAATCTGTTCCTGAATCTCGCGGCGGCGGCGCTGAATCGCCTGATCGCTCAGGATCGTCCGGGTACGAGCGATCAGCACCTCAGGATTGATCGGTTTGATCATATAATCGGTCGCGCCAAGCCGCACGGCCTCCACAGCTGAATTGATCGAGGCATACGCCGTGAGCAGGACTACCGCCAGCTGCGGATAGTGATCGTGAATCAGGCGCAGCACCTGCAGACCATCCATCCCCGGCAGGCGAATGTCGAGGTAGACCAGGTCGTAGGGCGAGGCTTCCAGGCGTTGCAATGCGTCAGTGCCATCGGCTGCCGTGGTCACTTCGCAACCTAGCTGGTGCAGAATGCGGGCAAATGTCTGCCGCAAACTCGCTTCATCATCGACCACCAGTACCCGTCGATATGGCCCGAGGCTGGTTGACAGTTCGCCGGTTGACGGCGGCCGATTGACGGCCGAATCTTCAGTCGTCATCTTCAGGATCCTTTCGTCGGTAGCCAGATTCGGAAGGTCGTGCCCCGGCCTGGCTCGCTGTCCACTTCAATCCGCCCGTGGTGATGTTGTATGATGTCGTAGCTGATGGCCAGCCCCAGGCCGGTCCCTCCTGCCTTGCGGGTGAAGAAGGGGTCGAAAATATTGGGTAAATCCTCTGGAGCAATGCCTTGTCCGGTGTCAGTAAACGTGATCCAGACGCCATCTGCTTTGGGCGACATCGAGGTATTGATCGTCAGCCGGCCGCCATGTGGCATGACTTCGACCGCGTTCAGGCTCAGGTTGAGGATCACCTGTTTCAGCTGATCGCGAAGGCAGTGCACCGGCGGCAGCTGCGGCTCGGGCTTGAACTCGTAAGTGACCTGATTGTGGCGGAGGTGCGTGCCGATAAGTTTTTCCACCTCGACGATCAATTCGTTGAGCGACTCGGGACTCAACTCGGTCGCGGTTGCAGGACGATAGGTTTCACGCATGCGATCGATCAGGTCGGCCATGCGCCGGCTTTCCGTCAACGCCACATCCAGATCGTCCTGCGCCTGTTTATCCAGTACGCTTTCGTGGCGCACCAGGTAGAGCGAGTTTTGAATCACTTGCAGGGGATTGTTCAATTCGTGCGCGACCGATGCCGCCAGCCGGCCGATGGCGGCCAGTTTCTCGGCCTGCACCACCTGGGCGCGCGCGGATCGCTCGTGCTGAAGCGACTGCTGCAGATCGGCATACAGCCGCGCGTTGACAAACGCGATGGCGATCTGCGCGCCCAGCGTCAACGCCAGGTTAAAGTAGCTGTCATCGACCACCTGGTCGATCTCATAGCCTAACACCATCAACCCGATGGCTTTGGCCTGGCTTAACAGGGGCACGGCCATCACATGCTTGAATCTGAACAGTCGCTGCCATTCTTCCGGCAGCAAACCGGCCTGGCCGGCGTCCTCAAACAATTCGGGGCGGCGTTCGTGTACAATCGTGTGCAGCGCCGGCAAAGCCTCCAACCGTTCGACTGCGATGCTCGCCAGTACAGGCGGGATGTCCGGCTCTTCGTGCCCATCGGCAGACTGCACGATCATAGGCCGGATGGTGCTGGCCGAGTCCTCCAGCAGGCACAGCATGCACCGGTCAGCATGGCAGGCTTGCGCGACACGTTGCGCGACATGCTGCATGACCTGCACGCTGAACTCGAACGACGACAGCGCCATCTGAGTGATCTCAAGCAGGGCCGCCTGTTCCTGGACACGGCGGCGCTCGTCTTTGAACAATCGGGCGTTGGTAATGGCCACCGTGGCCCAGGTGGCCGCCGCCTCCAGCAGACGCAGATCATCAATCGTGAATGCCGCCGGCTGCGTGTGGACGGCCTCCATAACCCCGATGACCGCATCGTGTAGATTGAGCGGAACAGCCAGCAGCGATTGCGTATGGAAGCCGATGGCCTCATCGATTTCCCGATGGATGCGCGCCTGACCGGCGCTGTCGATAACCAACACGGGCTGTCCGGTGCGCACCACTTCGCCGGCGATCCCGGCACTGACAGGCATGCGCCGGCCGATCAGCCGGTCCGTGCCGGGGCCGTTGCTCGCGGAAAAGACGAGGTTGTCGTGATCCTCAACGAGCAACACCGATACGCCCACAGCACCCAACAGGGACGATATTTCCGCGATGACGCGCGTGAGCACGACCGCCAGGTCCAGACTCGCTACGACGGTTTGCCCCATGCGCTCCAGGGCGACCAGCTGGCGCACGTTGCGCTCGATCTGAGCCTCGGTCTGCTTGCGATCGGTAATATCTTGCGATGAACCCAGCATGCGCAGCGGGTTGCCGTTTTCGTCGCGGTAAACTTTCACGCTGCTGTGGACATGTCGAATTTCGCCGTTCGGCCGAGTGATCCGGTGCTCGATGCCGGCTGGCGGCCCGTCGGCGACACTGCTTTGAATTGCGTGGAATATTTGCTCCACTTCATCTGGATGCAGGAATTTGAGGAAAACCTCCTGAGTTACTTCCACTTCCTGCGGCGGCAGGCC
>JAUQXD010000809.1 GCA_030834835.1 Thermoflexales bacterium
CATATTGGTAAATACGTTCAAACCTATTTACCAGTATAGTACAACACCAGTCGCCTGTCAAGCATCAGTTTCCACGAAGAAAAAAGTGGATGCCGCCCGCTTCTGATTGGCAGGAGATTGTAGGTACGACGTAATGGTTAACGGATTTCTCGCTAGATGGATCAACGCTTACGAGCACGGCGCGCATCATTTCAGGTAGAATACTACGACAACACCCGCCATTTGGCGGGTGTCAAACGGCGCTCGATCAGGTATGATGATTAGCGCCAGGTTTATCTGATTGGTCACTTGCAGCGGACCAGCGCTGAACACCGCTCGAGCGAGGTGCATTCTTCTGTTGAATTGGTTTGAATTCCAACCGCTGCTGTGAGGTACAGCGAGCTTTGGACTTTATTAATCTATGGCGAGCTCGGGTGGGTGTGATAGATTGTTGACTTGCTATGAGGAATTCTGTGCATTAATGACTCCGAACTTACGCGCGCGCTTAATTGTGATTTCGATCGTTCTTGTGGTCAGCCTGTCAGTTCCACTTCTGACCGGCAGTCACGACATGCGTGCTACAGCCGGTTCTCAACCGGATGCCACATCGTTGATCGATCGACATTGTGGCGCGCTGCCCTGTGTGATTGACCTGCCCACTTTGCCCGTGTTGCTCGTCGTACTCGTGCCGGTCTGGCACGACAGTTGTCAGCGACTCCTGACTGCTGCCTCAATTGCTTTACCCAGGCTAGACCCTCCACCTCGTTTCACCGCATAATTTCTTGGCTTCAAATCTCGATACGTGGATTTCGACCTGTGCACGACAGGTTATTCGTCGTTGCTGGACAGGGTCATGCTGTTCGCATCTTTGATCGTAGCGGACAGGTCCGTCAGAGTCTGCCGATTTCCATTCAACACGATACACAGCGGTGAGAAGAACGCGGCGATGGGGGGATTGACAATCGTCGTCAAGTCTGCGCCGTTGTTACGCCAATTTCAATCGCACGAGGAGACAACTCAATGAAGACCAGTACAGCTATGCCGTTTATCCTGATGTTGATCGGTGTACTTGGGGTGAGCGCCTGCGGAGGCGGGGGCGCAGCAACGCCCGCCGCCAGCATGCAGATCAGTGTGACCACTTTGCCTGACCCACCCGTGAAGGGACCGGTCGAATTGATCGTTGATGTGAAAGATGCACAAGGACAGCCTCTCAACGGCGCGAACGTCATAGTGCTGACGAGCCACACAACGATGAACGGGATGAATCAACAAGGCCCTGCAAAGGCCCGGGGCAATGGTCGTTACGCAATGGTGACCGACATGAGTGGCATGAACGGGCAATGGTTGATCACTGTTCAAGTCAGCAAAGGCAGCCTGAATTTGGCGCAGGATTTCAAAATCGACGTGCAATGAGGCGCAATGCAAACAGCGATTGCTATTCGACCGATAAAACGATCCGAGCGACTGGTCTGGCGGCTGTCGAACCACTGGCTACTCGTGTTTAACGTTAGCTGGGGCGCATTCGTCATTGCGCCGTGGTTAGCGCCTTTCTTCATGAAGATCGGCGCGAC
Organism: Thermoflexales bacterium; assembly: GCA_030834835.1. Lineage (GTDB taxonomy): Bacteria > Chloroflexota > Anaerolineae > Fen-1058 > Fen-1058 > JAGOBP01. Next base: position 1,551 of record JAUQXD010000809.1, read on the forward strand.
CGGCATCGGCAACGCCATCTATTCGGTCTACCAGTTTGTCTGCCATCAGTTGCCCGAGCGCTCGTTCTTCCTGTTTGGTGCGCAACCCATGTATACACTGTCGCAAGTCGGCGCGGTGTGGCCGACGGACAACCTCGATGTTTTGCGGCAGTTTGTCGGCGACGCCGATTTCGGCTGGAAGGTGGCCTACTCGGATCGCATGGTGGCGATGTACACCGCGTTTTGGGTTGCAGCCATAGTCTTTGTGTTCATCCGGCGGCGCATACCGCCGCTGCCGATCTGGGGCTATGTCCTGATGATCCTGCCCATGGCGCTCGACGGAGGAACACACTTGATCAGTGATGTACTGGCCGGACCGAACTTCGGGCAGGGCTTCCGCGACACCAACATCTGGTTAGCTCAATTGACTAACCAGGCATTGCCGGCTTCGCTTTATATAGGCGACGTATTCGGTTCATTCAACTCATGGCTGCGCTTGTTAACTGGTGCTTTGTTCGGCCTGGCCTCGGTCTGGCTGGTGTTCCCGTATGCGGACGCGACCTTTAATGAAATTCGCGAAGCGCTGGAAGATAAGTTCAAACGCCTTGGTCAACCGAACAAACGCGCGTAGGTTGGCCGCCCTGGCGCATAGACTGGCTGATGTGTGAGGAAGAGTTGATCATGTCTGATCGCAGACTCGCAGCCGAACTATCCATACCGGAACTCGAAGAAGTGATTGCGGTCCGCCGGCGTGAGATGCGTCACGCTATTCGCCCCCGATCGCGCAAACGGCGGGCCTGTTCCTGGCGTGATCGCAGCCTACTCCTGATCGAAATCGGCGCTCTGTTCGGGCTGATCTGGGCCGTAGTCGATTTTGAGCAGTCACGGGCTGCCACGAATCAAGTTGCGGCGATCGCACAAACGGCGCCAACGACGACATCGGCTCCCTTGATTAGCGCGGTCGTCTTACCCGATGGTCACAAGCCGCCGACTGCGCCAGGGGGCGCCGCGCCCAACTACGATGAGATACCGCCTCATCTGCGGGCGTATGTCCAATCGATCACGCCCGTGCCGATTTCCACAC
>JAUQXD010000810.1 GCA_030834835.1 Thermoflexales bacterium
CGCGTGGCAAGCATCACCGGCCGGCGCTTATCTTATCACAGGCGGCTTGGGCGGCCTGGGCTTGAAGTTAGCGGCATGGCTGGCCGAGCGCGGCGCGCGGCACCTGGTGCTAATGGGGCGCAGCGGTCTTACGGGCCGAGACGCCGATCGGAAGGTGAGCGCGATCAAAGCGATCGAAGCATCAGGGGCAAGCGTCACGGTGATCGCCGCGGACGTGGCCGATCGAGCGGAGATGACGGCGTTGTTCGATCGCTTTGGCCACGACTTGCCAGCACTGCGCGGTGTCATTCATGCGGCCGCCGCCTTAAGCGCGTGGCCGGTCGCCGAGATGCCGAGCGAGGCGCTGCGCGATATGCTGCGGCCCAAGGTGGATGGCACACTGTTGTTGCACGAATTAACGCGCGCCCTGGCGCTGGATTGCTTTGTGATGTTTTCGTCGACGACGGCGCTGTGGGGCGCGCGCACGCTGGCGCATTACGCCGCCGCCAACGCGTTCCTCGATGCGATGGCGGACTATCGGCGCAGCTTGAATTTGCCGGCGCTATCCATCAACTGGGGCACGTGGGCCGAGATGCGGGCGGCCTCGCGTGACGATCAACAGGCGTTCGCGCAGTTTGGCCTGCAGCCCATGCCTGACGACCAGGCGCTGGTCGCATTAGGCGAGTTACTGAGCCGATCGGACAGCGCGCACGCCGTCGTGGCTTCAGTGGATTGGCGCACGCTCAAATCGGCATATGAGGCTAAGCGGCCTCGACCGTTCCTGTCACAGGTTGAGGATCGCGCGCGATCGAGCGCACCGGATCGATCGGCGCGTCAGACACCGGCGGCCGATCGGGTTGTTGCGCAGCAACCGGAGTTGCAACAGCGCTTCGCGCAAGCGCCCGTACACGATCGACGTGAAGCGGTGGCCGCCTTCGTGCGCGCGCAAGTTGCCAAAGTCCTGGCGTTGGATGCGGCCCGCCCCATCGACGATCAACAGGGCCTGTTTGAGATGGGCATGGACTCGTTGATGTCGGTCGAGTTGAAGAGCCGGCTTGAAGTCGGCATGGGTCACACGCTGCCTTCAACCTTGACGTTCAACTATCCATCGGCGGCGGCGCTGACCGATTTCTTGCTGGCCGATTTGACTGCAATGACTGCGCCGTTCGTCGCTCAGGTTGTTGTGCCTGAACCAGTAGCGGCCACACCGGTCGACGAACAAGACGATTTATCGGAAGATGAGTTGGCCGATCTGTTGTCGGCCAAACTATCACAGTTGCGTTGAGCGAGGTTTCGATGACAATTGCTGCGGCGAAAGCGATGCCGATCCGCGCCCGCCTGACCGGCATGGGTTTTATGTGCGTGGCGATGTTGACGTGGGCGGTGATCGAAAGCATCCCCAGATTCTTTTCGCAATACTATGCGTCGTACCAGATCGTCTGGTTGCGCTATAGCACGCATTTGCTGTTCATGCTGACGGTGCTGGGACCGCGCCACAAGACCCGGTTGATCCGTACCAGGCATTTGCTTTTGCAGATTGCGCGTGCGATGATGATGCTGGGCATGCACCTGTGTTTCATCTGGGCTGTCCGGCGGATACCCTTGCACGACGCTGTATCTGTTCTCTGGGTCTCGCCGCTGCTCCTGATGGTGATGGCGCTGTGGCTGCGTGAGCGCGTCAGGCTGGTTTACTGGATCGTCACACTGATCGCTATTGCCGGAATGCTGATGGTGCTTCAGCCGGGGCGTGACACGTTGAGCACGTCAGTCGTATTCTCACTGGGCATGGGCGTGTGCTTCAGCCTCTATCAACTCACGACGCGCCTCATGCCGGATGAAAACATTCTCGCCAGCCTGTTCTATACGGCGTTCGGCGTGTGGGTGCCACTCAGTCTGCTCATGCCGTCCCATTGGGTTACGCCTACACTTCCTGATCTGGGGTTGATGGTGTCCATCGGCCTGATTGGCTTCGTGACGCTGTATGCACTCGACCGCGCGCTGGAGCTGGCACCCGCGCCGGTCGTCGCGCCCTTTGCTCTGACGCAGCCGGTATTTGTGCTGATCGCGAACCTGGTGCTGCTGGGACTTGTCCCGACCGGCCTGACGCTGCTGGGCGCGTTGATCGTCGTCGTCAGCCTGCTGGCCCTGGCCTGGCTGGCCGTGGGAGCAGTGTAACAAAATCCGATTCACTTGCTTAGCGGGAAAAATATGACTGACTCGACACAACCATCTGATCGCCGCGCGCTGCTGCAAAACGCGCTGCGGGCTATCGACGATTTGCAGGCCAAACTGGATGCGGTCGAGCGCGCTCGCACCGAACCGATCGCCATCGTCGGCCTGAGCTGCCGGTTCCCCGGCGGCGCAAACGATCCCGAAGCGTACTGGCAATTGCTGCGCGACGGTCGAGACGTCGTCGGGCCGGCGCCGACCAATCGGTGGAATATGGCCGACTTCGCCGATCAAGGCATCGCGTGGTACGGCGGTTTCCTCGACGAGATCGACGGCTTCGATCCGAAGTTCTTCGGCATCACGCCGCGCGAAGCCGCCAGCATGGATCCGCAGCAGCGCCTGGTATTGGAGATCAGTTGGGAAGCGCTGGAGCGCGCGGGCATCGCGCCCGATCGGCTGAACGGCAGCCTGACGGGCATGTTCCTGGGCGTTACGACGAATGATTACGCGCAGCTGGCCAAACAGGGCGGGCCACAGCAATTGGATGTATACACCGCCACTGGCACGGCGTTGAATGCCGCGGCGGGGCGTGTGGCTTACACGCTCGGCTTGCAAGGGCCGTGCATGTCGATCGATACCGCGTGTTCGTCGTCGCTGGTGGCGCTGCATCTGGCCTGTCAGAGTTTGCGCAGCGGAGAAAGCGATCTGGCGCTGGCCGGCGGCGTGAATGCGATCCTGACGCCGGATGCGTTTGTGTGTTTCTCCAAGTGGGGCATGATGGCGCCCGATGGCCGCTGCAAAACGTTTGACGCGCACGCCGATGGTTTTGTGCGCGCTGAAGGCTGCGGCGTCATCGTGTTGAAGCGCCTGTCTGATGCGGTGGCTAACGGCGACAATATCCTCGCGGTGATTCGCGGCTCGGCGGTAAATCAGGATGGTCGCAGCAGCGGCTTGACCGTGCCGAACGGTCTGGCGCAGCAGGCAGTGATCCGGCGTGCGTTGGCGAACGCAGGTCTCAGCCCGAACGCCGTGAGCTACGTCGAGACGCACGGCACCGGCACCGCGCTGGGTGATCCGATCGAAGTTGAGGCGTTGGGTGCGGCGTTGGGGCCAGGTCGTGATGATGATCACCCATTGACGATCGGATCAGTGAAAACCAATCTCGGTCATCTTGAATCAGCCTCCGGCATGGCAGGGCTGATCAAAGTGGTGCTGTCGTTGCAACATGAAGCACTGCCGCCGCATCTGCATTTGCAGGAACGCAGCCCGCGCATTCCGTGGCCGAATTTTCCGATCGAAATTCCAGCGAGCATCACGCCCTGGCCGCGATCAGATCGACGCCGCATCGCCGGAGTCAGCGGCTTCGGGTTCAGCGGCACCAATGCCCACGTGATCGTCGAAGAAGCGCCGATCGACCCACGTGCTGAAGCGGCGGGTGTGGCGCTCGATCGCCCCGTACACCTGCTGACTTTGTCTGCTAAGACTGAGCCCGCGTTGCAGCAGCTGGCCGATCGGTTCGCGCAACATCCGATCGACCCGCTCGCCGACACGGCCTACACCGCAAACACGGGCCGCGCCCGCTTCGCGCATCGATTGGCGCTGATCGCGACGTCGGGTGAAGAAGCGCGCGAAAAGCTCACGGCATTTGCGCACGGCCAGATTGAAGCCGGCGTTATCGCCGGACAGATCGGCAGCCGCCCGAAGATTGCCTTCTTGTTCACCGGGCAGGGCGCGCAATACGTGGGCATGGGTAAACAACTGTATGACACGCAGCCCACCTTCCACGCCGCACTCGATCGTTGCGCCGAAATCTTGCGCCCGTATTTGAGCCAATCGTTGTTGTCGGTACTTTATCCTGATTCAGCAACACCTGCGCTGCACCATGCGCAACGCGGTGCAAGTGTCAGCAATCAACACTCAGCAATAGATCAAACAGCCTTGACTCAACCCGCTTTGTTCGCCGTCGAATACGCGTTGGCAGAACTGTGGAAGTCGTGGGGAATTCGGCCAACGGCGGTGATGGGTCACAGCGTCGGCGAGTATGTGGCGGCGTGCGTGGCCGGAGTGCTTAGCCTGGAAGATGGCCTGCGGCTGATCGCCGAA
>JAUQXD010000077.1 GCA_030834835.1 Thermoflexales bacterium
CCTTCGCCTTTGCGGGTGACCACGAACAGCGGCCGCTTTGGATCCGGCTCAATCTCCTGCCGCAACCGCCAGATGGCCGTATCGATCACATCCCGATATTCATTGAGCAAGTCTTTGCTCTCCAGCCGGCCAGTGGGATACAGCGCCGGATAATAAGCCTTGTGATACAACTCGTCGCGCGTGCACACATGGCCCCGGTTCCGATACAGATACTTGAGCAGCACCAATTCGACTTTGCGCTCGCGCAAATCGACCACCCGATGACCGGCGACAACTTCGTCGCTCGTCAGGTCAAGCGTCAGGCGGGGCGGCTTGTCCGCTCGAATCTTTTGCCATTCGGCCGCGGTAATCGAATCGGACCGGCCAAGCCTGAGCCGCTGCAAGTAGTGCGCGACCAGCGGCCGGGCCTGTTCCAGCCAGCCGCGCGGCGATTTGCCGCCCACGCGGCTGAGCCATTCGATGAGCTGATCATCCTGGCAAATGTCTGCCAGGCGCAGGGCCCGGCCGGCGCTGGCCAACTTCAGCCGCGTTTCGACCACGAAGGTCAACTCGTCTCTTTGCCAGTGCAGGTAGTGCACGGCAATCCGGCGAGTACTCATCGCGCCGGCCGCCGATAACGATTGCTCAAACTGAGCGGGAAAGATAAACTTGAACGCGAAGTGATCTGTCTCGAAAAGGTTTAACGTCGAGAGTAAGGCGATCAGGTTTTGAGACGGCGCAGGCCGATCGGCAAAAGATTCCGGCCCGACGAGTACGCAGGCGCCCGACAGGCCCAGCTCACCCAACCCTTTGACTAACTCGACCTGCACGCCTTTGGCGGAAGCGCTATCCAGGAAACCGTTGAGTTTGTTCTTTGCCAGATCGCGCAGGGCGGCCTTGCCTGCCGCCGAAATCCCGACCGACTGTTCGGCGATAGCGGAATCCAGTTCTTTGGCCAGCGAGGTGTGCGCCAGCCAACGGAGTGTGGCTTTAGCCCAATCTTTCGCCTGGCGATACCCGGCCGGCCATTGCGCCACATGCCTGATCAGCGCCATGGACAACTCGCGCAAAATCTGTTGCCAATCGGCCGCCACGGTGTCCGATGAAGCGGTTGCGCCGGTGCGCGATTCAGGCGTCCACTCACAGGCCAGCCGGGCCGGCGGTCGATCGAGCGGCATCACTTCGGCGCGCAGACAGGCATACAGGGCCGTCTTGCCGGAGCCGGCTGCACCAAACACCACCGCGGAACTCAGGCCCGCCATCAACTCAAAATCGGCCGGCGGCACATAGCACTCGGCCAGCCACGGCTCGCCTTCGGCGCGCAGCAGTTCGAAAGCGGCGAGGCCGGGAGTAGATGAATACACTGAGATAGTAGATGTTTTCGACATCACCGGTTAGGCGACATATCAAGAAGATTTATTGTCGTAATCATAAGCCGCTGATTGCATCTAGCCCGCGAGAGCGTACGTGTCAGCATTGGATAGATCGAAATCGTCGTTCAACTCGACCTCTCCTTCAATTTTCAACAGACTGTTGAAGCACGTCGGCATGATAGGCTGCTTCAGCCACCCATTCCTCCCGCGACCTGGAATATCGCTCGGCCCACTCGGTATACAGTCGATACGCCCGCAAGTGCAACCGGCGCCACTGCGCCTCTTCCTTCGCACGCAGGGCATTCTCCAGAATCGGCCGCAGGGCCGCGTCGATGACGTAACCGCGTTTGTCACCATTCCAGTGCACCAGATCGGTGGACACGAGTTCCTTACGGGCTACGACGCATGCCTCGATATCCCATGCCAGATCACCTAGCGCGTTGAGATACTCAGTGAACATGACCTGCATTCGCAGCTCGTCAAAGGCGCGCAGCACACACAAGGCTTCAAACCGCCGGCGATAAGGCGCGGCCCGCCCCAGCAACGCCTCGATCACATCGGGCGCTGGATTGGTCGGGCCGGCGACGATCTCCTGCCCGAACAGCAGGTTAGCCAGCGGGATGCCATTGCTGCGCTGCTGGATTTCGGTCACAAACCCGGCCGCACCGGGTACCTGGCGCTGCAACTGCTCATGCGTGTGGTCAGGTGCAAATCGTTGCAGTCGCGCCGAGGCGTGACGGAGCGCGAGTGTAATCCAGTTATGCCCCCGGCCTCGTTCAACAAGCACCAGCAGCGCATTGGGGCGAGTGGTCAGCAGCGACAAACAGCGGCTATCCAGCATATCCAAAAAGTCTTTGTCGGCCTCATCGATGTGATCGACCAATACAACGACTAATGTTTCCGGATGTGAATCCAAATCTAAGACTAGTCGGTCTGTCGCATCTTTTAACGATGGGGTAGAGCTAATGTGGCCTAATGCCTCGACGATATTTCGTATAGAATGCTCCGGCAGCTGACCAACATATTTGCCTAAATCAAGATATGAAGCCACAATGCGATCTTCACCTTGCAGTCGCCACGCAGCTTCTTGCAACAACCACGATTTACCCATACCACGCTCAGCATTAAATTTCACCACTCGCTGCTGCTCGGGCGGATTGGGTGGACACGGGAGATTGTCGCGCATCCGTTTCGCCTTATCGACGATCAGAGCGAGTTCGGCTTCACGGTTGACGAACGAATCGTGGTGATAGGTCAGGCCGTGATGGTTAGCCATCGCCCTTTCCCTCGTCTTCACGTCTCTTATTGGCGCTCAAAACCCATTCTACCTCATCAGCTGAAATCATTGACTTATCTGGCATGAACTGTGCATGACGATATAGAAGATGATTGCCCATTCGTACGAGTTGACGCGGGGGGGATGGCGCAAGAAGCGCGGCCCGCACAAACTGGGTTTCTATGTCGCCTGGCACATCCGGGCCACACACAGTCAGGAGGCCCTCCCCACCAGCCCGCCCAAACCGATTGCCTAACATTTGGATGAGGCTTTGCTCATTCCAGACCAGCGATATAAGATTGAAGCCGGCATTAAATCCGGTGAGAGACATGGCCGACCTGCGCAACGCTGCCGGAACAAATGCTTTTAGATAAACGCCAGAAGCGGCCAATGGCACAGCCAGATCAGCCAATGTGTGAAAGCTACCGATAACCGCATCGGTCGCCTGGCTATCTTTTACATCGACCAGCGCATAGATATGCTGAAACCCGAAGGGAATTGCGCCAGCCAGTAAATCAAGCCAGCCCGCCTCACCCAGTCGATCGGCCGGACAAACAGCCTGGAGGTGTTCCACCATTGGCATCAACCGCCGATACGCGGGGTCTGGCGCAACTCGCCGCAATTCACTCACCAGTACTTCTTTCGAACCTGCACAGGTCAACAACAATGCGCCCATCGCCTCACGTTGTTGGCTGGTCGGTAAATCCAACCAGCCACGCGGTCGCACTGCCAGAAGCCTAAGCACAGCACGCGCCACGGCGCGCGCGAGTGCTTCGAGATAGCGGCATGCAGCATCTCTAGACCTGGGGGCAAATGGAACGGAACAATAGGCGGGCAACACGCCAGACTCCCTTGGGGCTTCCGGAGGGTCATCACATTCATGTGCTAACAGGAAGGCCGTCGCCGTTCGCCCGCTGCCCGGCTCGCCCAATATCAACGCCGGGCGTAGGCCGCGGATCAAGTCAACATGATCAAATACGGCATAGTCTGGTAGACGATCGTCTAGCTCTGAATGCTCAGGGCCAAACGGATTGAATTGCAGATCAACCGTATGTAACCAATCGCTCAGCGGCGAAGGATCAGTAGGACGTGGTTTCGACCACAGCTTAAGCCATCGAGGGCGCCGCTGGCGGAGATTCCGCAATTGAGTTGCGTACTGTCTGGCCTCGGCGGCTGTATTCGCATCTTCGATAAGCCGGTCTAGCGGCTCCACGAACACGATCTCCTCGAGAACCTCGCGCCCTTCGTCGGTCTGGCCGAGATGCTCAAAGACATCGCGCACATAGCGGGCATGCCCGGCGAGATCGGCCAGTGCCGGGATAATAATCGCGCGCTGATCGTCGCTACCGTAATGATGCAAAACATTAACCAACGCCGACACAATGCCAACAGACACATGCGCCCCAAGCCACGTGTGGCCGTTGCCCGCCTCGCGTGCCTGGGAAAACTCAATAACAAGAGGCCAATCCTGCATCAGAGAGTCGCTGGAGTTAGCCATTGAATCGTCTCATCAGTTCTGTAACAGAAGTTGCGCGAGCGAAATTCTTCTTGCCAAACCATTCGGCTGCTTCGCTCATCAGGGGCGAGCGCCAATCGAACTCTTTGATCTTGGCCTTAACAGCATCGAGCTGTGCCTGTATCTCGCTGATATTCAACTCTTTGCGCAGTTCAATCTTCCTCGCCAGATCGTCATATTGCTTAACGGCTTCACCTGGTTGCCGCTCCGCTAGCAGCAGAAGTTGGGCAATCTGCTCCAGCAGTGCTTGTTGCTCTTTCGCTTCAATTGTCATTAGACTGAACTTTGCCGTGGGTTGAGGATTCCTGGCGATGACGATGTCCCCCTGCTGCCCATACGTCCACTTGAGGGGTGTTTGTTCAGGCCGAACGCTGATTACCTGCTGGTAAGTGTAACTGTACAATTCATCCAGGGTAATCAATCCATCGCCATTGGCATCGGCCTCGCCACGTAGCCCTTTGATAAGCCAATGCGTAAAAACGGAGTTCTCGATTGGCCCAAGCGCAGCCGAATCTTCCCACGCATAGTGGATTGAGTCCGTTGCGGTAAGCACGGCTCTGCCCCGACCGTTTCCGACAAAGGCCGCTTCGACATTGGCAGTTTTCGGGTTTTCACCTCGTGTTCCTCTGGGAAACGCACCGGCAAAGCAACAATCCAGAATTAACACCGTCTGCCGCGAGCCGCTATCATCCACCAATTGCGTAATGAAACTGGACGGGATCGCCGTGCCTTTTGGCAGGGCCTTCTCGGTATTCTTGGCCGCCAGATATAAGCGACCCGGATTGTCCGTCAGGCCATGACTGGAAAAATACAGCAACGCCATACCACTGCGCTCTTTGCCGACTCGTTCGAAGAAACGTGCAACCTCTTTGTAGACTACTGCGAAAGGCTGGTTGACAAGCGGCGTTACCTCATCAAAGCCGCCCCGTTCCTGATCGCGCAACACGCTAACCAGACCATCGACGTCCGCCTCGGGTTTGTCGAGTTTCGGTATAGCCTTATCGTCAAATTCGCTATTGCCGATGATCAGCGCAAATTTCCGGTTCATGTCATTCCCGCTTTGGTTCGGCGATCCGAATCAGCATTCAATAATGCCGGGCAATACGCTTACTTCTTCTTCAAGAGCAGGTCGGTCAGCATCTCGACCTCGCTCTTAAGTTCCGATCGGGACATTGATTTGACCGGACGCTCGATCTCGATAGATCGATCACCGCGTTGAAGTTTTATCTTCACTACCGAATCTTCTTTGCGAATCACCAGCGCCTGTAGAAACTCGATTAGTTTAGGCAAAACCGCCGGCAAGACAACGATAGCCAGCGCGCCGAGTGTTACCGGATCAACCACCTTTGCACCAGCTGGCGTTGATACCTGTCCCACCAGGTCAACTGATTCAACATCAATCGCTTGCATCTCAGACAATAACTGACGTGTAAGGCGATCCAACTCTTCTGCGCCGGTATCTCGGCCCGCATCGACAAATAGGTTCAAATGGACAGGCTCGGCCTCGGTTGTCATCGTAATGGCTCCTTTGGAGTAAGAACTCGTTTTGGATTGTATACTCATCGCCAGGCCTTTGTCAACTTGCGTGAGACACCTGTAAGATGACTGCCAGCCGCGTGTGTTCCTCAGCAAAGTCAAGCGCCATGTCGGCCGCCTCGATCGGCGGTATGATGCAGCCATACTCAATCTTAACTATCGCAACGACTCACGCCGTTGGACCAGTCGCTCTTGAGGTGAGCCAACGTCAGGTACGGCGCTAGCGTTGGAAGGAGGCCCTATCGAACGTTTATGACAACAGTCGAACCCGGCGAGCCGCATATAGAACGGAAGGAGCTGGCTTATCGAAGCACATGACATCGGACCAACGGACACAGCCGTACATCCATCAGGAGGTGATGACTCTACACACAACCAATTCGATACTAGATCATCAACCAGCCGGAGACAGGCCTATACCTTGAAACCAACTCGTCAATCAAACCGAAAAGTCAAATTGAGACGAAGCCCCGATAAAGTCGGGGCTTCGATTTTGCAGGCCGGGTCACCGTCCAACCCCGGACTGCATCGCTGGATCAATAGATGTTAACGCCTGATCACCGGCAGAAACACGGCGTGATAGGGCCAGAACGCATTGTTCGATAAGCCCGACCAGACCCCCATCGCATCCTGCGATTTCAACGCAAAGTACGTCACGCTGTTCGAGTAAGGCACCACCGCCGTATAAGTGTTACTGATCACATTCGAGGTGAGCGTGAGGACGCTGCTCCAGTTGAGATCGGTGAGCAGGCTTGCGCCGTAATGCAGCGTGGTCGTGATCGCTCCGCTCAACGGCGTCCAACGCAAGGTCGCCGTGAGTGTGCTCGTGTCGGTGATCGCGGCGGTCACGCGCAGATCGGTCACACTGGAGGGCGGCACGTAGGCGGCTTCGATGTCGAGGTAATTGAGCATGGTGTACTCGTCGAAGATGCCCATCGCCAGTGTGAGTTTGTTGTCACCGACGTAGATGCGTTTGGTGCGCACCAGATAGGGAGTGGTTGGCGTGGTCGCTTCATCGTCGACGAAGCGGACACCTTCGATGTCCGCTTTCTGATGCGAGTACGTGCGACCTTGCCACCCGACCGAGAGAGTGACGTTGTACTCGCCGTTGGGGAGATCGAATTCGAAGGTGGCCGGCCGGCCCCAATCGCTATAGAGAACGCTGCGCTGCAAGACGTTTGGCCCGCTGGTCAGGTAAGTGGTCAGCCAGTGCACATCGGGCGGCGCATACCAACCGTAACCCAGCGAGGTGTCCGCGGCATAATCGTTGCCGCCGATCTTCAGATAGGTGTGGCCGTTGACAATCAACGGATGGGCCGTTGGCTGTCCGGCCGGGTCCTGAAAATTGATGTAATAGTTGCCGGGCGGCCCTACGGCGCGCGGATGGGTGGGCGGCGGATTGATGTCGGGGATGACGGCAATCTCACCGCCGTTCTTCAAGCCGATCAATCTTCTCAAGTTGTAGATGAATTCGTCGTCGCGGGTATAACTGGTCAGCCCGGCGATGATCTTGTTGACTTGCGCATCGGCCGCGTTGGTTTGATCGACTTGAGGTTGACCGCCGCCCAGCACGTAAAGATACTCGTAGTCTTCCAGGCTGTCGCGCATCAATTCGAAGCGGATCGACGGCACGAAGCGATGACCGTTGGAGCCATAGGCAATGGCGGTGTTGCTCTCCGAGGGCGGATACAACATGAAGGTGTCGCCGTTGTGCCCATCGGTCATGGGCTGCGTCCACGGATTCTTGCTCCAATCGTTGAGCGAGTAATAGGCGGTGCCGCGCACGCGATACTTCCACAGGAACCAACCGGTGAACTTGCTCTCGACGCCGGGATGATCGAGCGTAATCGGGTTGAAGTACGGCGGGCGCGTGCCGTGCAGCCAGTAGATCCATGTCTCTTCGCCGTGATTCAACTCGCGGTCGTGAGAGACGGTCGGATTGTAGTTGTTCAACACCAGCAGCCAGATGTCGATGTGCGCGCCGGTTTGATTGTAGATTTCGGACTTCGGTTCTTCAGACACCATCAACTTGAGGTTGGGCGCGGCCGCGTGGGCGTAACGTGAGTACCAGGCCACCGCATCGTAATCGGCCTGATTTTGCGGCTCATTCGCAAAGTAGTGATAGGCTTCGTCCAGATAGCCGAGGCTGCTGAGATAGTTTTGCATCGCCGTCACATAGGCGAACCACGCCTGATTGTAGGCCGAGGTTGGATTCTGCAACCAATCGCTGGCGCTGCGCGTGAGGGTGCAAAATGGCGAGGGCCGTTGATCGAGCGAAGAATCGTTGTTGGCAAAGGACGCGGCCATGAAGGTATTGAAGCCCACACCGCCGTTGAACGGCGTAGCGAATTGTCCGTCGAGCAAGCCCGTGCCCGCCACGTAGCGCTGCGCCAGCAGTTCAAAGCCCCAGATGCCGTCGTTGTCGGTGAAGGTGTGCGTGCCGCAATCGTAGTCGATGAAGGGCTGCGCAAACGTGCCCCCGCCGGTCAAGCCGCCCGGCCAATTGACGCTCGACGACGTCAGGCGGTGATCGATGAAGTATTGCTTGATCTTATCGACGTAGGTCCAGTAATCGCTACCGGTGCCCGACACGCTGTATTTACTCAGGAAGGTCTGATATGAGAAATTCATCTGCGAAGCGATGTGCAGTTGATCGGGTATGGCAAAGTTGAAGACGTGCAGTCGCACCGGCACCGCAATCGCGCCCAGGTGAACGTTGGCCGTGTAATCGCCGGATGGCGTGCCCGGCGGGACGAACAGGCTGAACCAGAACGCGGTGTTTTCGTTGGCGGTCACGGCCAACGTCGCGCTGTTGGCGAGCGGCCACAGCGGATCAGGGTACGGGCCGATGCGCCCCAGACTATCGCTGACCTGCGTGATGTTGACGTACTTGACCTGATAGAGTTCCGCCGTAATGCCGGAACCGAACGAATCAATGCTGACGACGACGCTGCCACTCGTCGTCGGTTTGACCACCACCTGAAACGGCTCAAACTCATTCTTCGCGGCGTAGACCTTCACTTCGGAGCCGGTAGCCGTGGGCATGGGCGCGTCTTTGAAAACGCGCGCGCTGGGCGGCGCCGTCCAGAGTTGATAGGCCGCGGTGGATTGGGTGAGTTTGTAGGTGTACGGCTCGGTGTCATCGGCTGAACTGGCGATCGGGCCTGGCTGGAGTGAGGTCAACAGCAGCGACGTAATCAGGAACACCATGCGGCTGAATTTGGTCATAGCTCACATTCCCGATTCCTGCAGCGCGAACGGATTTTTTCGTCGCCGGGATTGCCTCTCACCTGACCCATCGAAACATGTCCGCATCGTAACCTCAGTTGTGATAATCTGTGCCCGTTCGCCGTCATGGCTACTTCAACACCAACGGCAAGTAGATGTGATAGAGGCGTACTTCGACCGACCACGGCGCCGCCCACTCTGAGTAACCCATGACATTGTAAGCGCGCACTGTCCAGGTATGAGCGCCTTCAGAGAGAATCGTTGCCGAGATGACGCCGGTGACTGTGGACATCTTGCCGCTATCAACTTGCACGTTGTAGCCCTGCGACGTTCCGCCTGCGCCGGATTGCCACGAAAAAGTGATCACGTGCGAAGTTGTGATCGTGCTGCTGGCCGGCGCAAGCAAGATCGGCACGCCCGGCACAGGCAAGGTAGCCGTGATTTCAACCGTCCAGGCAGGCGTGACCCAATCTGAATAGCCGAGATCGTTGTAAGCCCGCGCTGTCCAGGTATGCACCCCGTTCGACAAGACCGTGGTCGAAGTTGTGTTCGTAGTCGTGATGACACTGCCGTCCACTTGCAGGTTGTAGCCGGTAGGCGCACTGCCCGCGCCAGATTGCCAGGCCAAAGTAATGGCAGGCGTGGTCGTGATCGTACCATTCGGTGGGGCAAGCAGGCTGGGGACGCCAACCGGTTGCGTGACTTCCACTGTCC
>JAUQXD010000811.1 GCA_030834835.1 Thermoflexales bacterium
GACACTCAGAGGAATATCATGACTATCTGGAAACAACACTCAATCCGCTTGAATCGCTTTTTTCTGCTGAATATCGCGCTGGCCGTGATCGTGATGAGCGGTCAAC
Source organism: Thermoflexales bacterium (assembly GCA_030834835.1). GTDB lineage: Bacteria > Chloroflexota > Anaerolineae > Fen-1058 > Fen-1058 > JAGOBP01. The sequence continues at coordinate 107 of JAUQXD010000811.1, forward strand.
CGCCCACCCCGAAAGTCGCCCTCTCCCAACCGAACCACTCGTCGCCCGGCCCGCTGCCGTTGGCCTTTGTGCCGAATGCGGGTCAAAGCGAGGCTTCGATCGCGTTTGAAGCGATCAGTCGCCTGGGCACTCTGGCTTTTGGGGCTAACGAGGTCACGCTTGCCACGGACGAGGCCAGCCTGCGTGTGCAATTTCTGGGCGCGAATGAGGCGGCGCACATCGTCGGACGCGATCAATTGCCGGGCGTGGTCAACTATTACGCCGGGGCCGATCCCGCGCAGTGGCGCGACAATTTGCCGACTTACGGCGCGATCATCTACGATGAACTGTACGCCGGGATCGATCTGACCTACAACGGCCACGAAGGTGCGTTGAAGGGCACCTACACGATCGAACCCGGCCACAGTCCCGATCAAATTCACTGGCGCTACGACGGCGCCGATCGTGTGACCGTCGATCCGACAACGGGCGATCTGCACATCGATCTCGGCACCACCCGATTGGTCGAGCGCGCCCCGATCGCGTGGCAAAACCGATCGGGTGTAGATGTGCCGATCGAGGTGCGGTTTGCCGCGCAGCGTGACGGTTCGTTTGGTTTCGTCGTCGACGAATACGATGCGTCCTTGCCGCTCATCCTCGATCCCACGTTGATCTATGGCACCTATCTGGGCGCGCTGTCCGACGACATCGTTCACGACATCGGCCTCGATACGGCGGGGAATATCTACCTCACCGGCTGGACGTATAACAACAACCTTGGTGGCTTTCCCAACACGCGCAAGGGATCGAATGATGCCTTCGTCGCCAAACTGAATGCGGCGGGCACGGCCTGGCAGTGGGTCACGTATCTCGGCGGCGATCAGGACGACAAGGGCTATGGTCTCGCAGTCGATGGCAACAGCGCCGTCTGGGTCACAGGCGAAACCAACTCCACCAATTTCCCGGTCACCGCTAACGCGCTGCAAGGTACGTCGGGCGGCGGCTACGACGCGATACTGACCCGCCTGAACGCGGCGACCGGCGCTGTGACGTATAGCACGCTGTATGGTTTTGATCTGTCCGATCGCGGACAGGACGTCGCCATTGACGGTCAAGGGAACGTGTATTTGACGGGCCAGTTGAATGCTAATGACGTGCTGACCATGAAGCTGAGCGGCGGCGCTGATCCGGCGCTGGTCTATGGGGTGCACTGGGGCGACGACACGGGAGTCGATGAGGGGTACGCCATCGCAGTGAATAGTGTCGGCAGGGCCTATATCACTGGCATGACGGAGAATGCATCCGCGAGCAGCTCATTTCCGCTCGTTAACGCAGTACAGACAGTCTGCGGTCCGTACACATATGACACGGGCGATAAGGATTGCACGCAGGATGCGTTTGTCTCGGTCATCAACGCTGCGGGCGACCTATTGGTCTATAGCACTCTGTTGGGTGGAGGCGGCTCACCCCATACAAGTTCCGGCGCGGACGAGGGACGCAGCATTGCGCTCGATAACGATGGCAACATCTACGTTACCGGCTTCACTTACTCGACGGATTTTCCAACGGTGAATGCGGCCTATGCCAACTACCCGGACGAGTTTCAATTCGCCGATGCGTGGCTGACGAAGCTGTCGCCCAACGGGCAAACCATCGTGTATTCCACCTATCTGGGCGGCGATGGCGATGATGAGGCGCAGAGCCTTGTCGTCGATAAGCAGACGGGCAGTGCGTACGTGGCCGGTTACACGCGCTCCACAGATTTCCCGCACATCAATCCGATTCAAGATCATCTGATGCCCGGCGGCGCCTGCTTCACCGGCGCTACGCTGCGCCTTTGTTACGATGCCTTCCTGGCGAAGTTCACGGCAACCGGTCAGGTCGCGTGGAGCACCTATCTGGGCGGGGCCTTTGACGAATATGCCTACAGCCTGACGCGCGATGGCAACGGCGTGCTCTACCTGGCGGGGCAGAGCGAATCGCTCGACTACCCGACCACAACCGGCGCGGCGCAGCGAGATTCGGCCGGCAACGTCGATGGCTTTATCACGAAGATAACGGAGGCGGGCACGCCCCCGCCGCCCACGTTCACGCATCACGTGTATCTGCCGACGATTATCCGTTAAGACGATCAAACCTGTCAGGTGGCGCACCGAGCGCCTGAATAACTGGCTCCGCTTGCGCCACCTGCCAGGTCTATTCTAAGGAAAAAACACCATGCCACTCAAACATCTGCTGCACTTACTCTTGCTCATCGGCCTCATGTTGGGCCACGTGCCGCTGGCCGCCGCCCGCGAAATCGAACCCGGCCCGGCGGCATCCGCCGACGATTTCACCATGCGTATCGATCTGCTCATCACCGCCCAGGGTCAGGGTACGGGCAAGTTTGGCACCACGACGTGGACCACCTCGCGCTATGTGAAGATCGAAGGCTCGGCCGAAGTTCACGTCACCGGCGGCCACGCCCGAACCGAACCGTTCGCCATCAGAGTGGTCGATGACCTCGTCCGCATTGAGAATACCTGGTGCGGGCAGCGTACGACTCATCGGAACATCACCGATCCCACGCGCTATCTGGGCGGGCCAGATCCCCTGTGGACGATCGGCTCGGACTTTGTGCCGAATCATGGCCTGGATAACACCTGGTACCTGGGCGATCTGTTCCTGGATCACTTCTACGGCAACGGCGAAATCGATCGGCCGTTCAACTACCGTACGGAAACTCAAGACGGCTGCAATAATACCTCGTCGGTGTCCAACGGTGATCAGGTGTTGTATGACTATCCCATCTTCGATGTGCAGCATCAAGCGCCATTGGAGGGCGACGCAGTCGGCAAATTCTTCGAGCGCCACGACACCTGGACGCAGACCGTACAAACGGGCTACGGCGCTATTCCCATGTCGGTGGACTTCCACGCCACCGCCGAAATCGTCGGCGGCTGTCAGAGCCAGCCCGCGCCGATCGATGCGGCCAATCCGCTGGTGCGCTCGCTCAAAGTCACCGTGCAGGGCGACGACACCATCTTGCCCGATGAGACGACGGTATTGACGGCCACCGTCACGTGTGAAGGCGTGCCCGTGCAAAACGCCGATCTGCAACTCAGCGTCAAAGCCAAAGCGGGCAGCGGCGGCCATCTGCACAACAACAATCGTCCGCGTGGCTGGTTGAACGGCGTCAAGATGGATAACGAACCGTTCATCGTCCGCAAGTCCAAAGCCGACGGCACCGTGACAATCGTCTTTGAGCCGGGGCAGGACAAACTCAACGACGACATCGGCATCGCGGGCGAATACGAGATCACCGTGCGCCCGTTGACTAAACCCGGCAATACCGCGAAGGTCGACGTGCTGGCGCGTGTGCCCAACTTGAACCCGTTGATCGGCAATGACCTGATCGCGGTGGTGGGCGAAGTCGCCAACAACCACATGGACACGCACTACGGCACCAACGGCACGCTGGTCAACATCTCACTGTTAGCCATGGACTTTCGCGACGCCGTCAACCAGATTCCGGGCCTGGTGGTGTGTGAGCCGTGGCCGCCCAAACTGCGCGTCAACGACATCAGTCTGGAAGGGGGCGGCCTGTTCGATGTACGCGGTTGGGACATTCAACTGGGCCAGATGTGGAGCGCGGAGTGGGAGCCGCCGCACTGGACGCATCGCGATGGCACTGTCGTGGACATCAGCGCCAACTATCCGTGCGCCCGCAACCTGCTGCGCGCCATGTTGATTCGATTGGGCCGACAGTATGGCACGTGGATCGGCGGGCCGGTGCTGACGTTGAAGATGGCGGCGGGCCTCAACCACCGATCGGCGATCTCGACCCCCATGGCCAATCCCGATCTGGGCGTGGTCGCCTTCCGATCGGATCGGGATGTGCCGACGGTCGCAGCCGGACAGTTCATCACGTACACTGTCGGCGTGGGCAATGCCAGCAGCACCGCGCCCGCGCACGATGTCACGCTGACGGCCACATTGCCAAATAATCTGGATTTCATCACGGCTGATCCCGGCCCCACGCGCTTCAGCCCGGCCAATCAACCCATCTGGGATTTAGGCACGTTGTCACTCACCAACACCCACATCATGACCGTGGTCGCGCAAGTGCCGCCCACACTCACCGTTGGAACACTGTTGACTGTCACCGCCGATGCAAGCACCAGCGACGTTGAACCCAACCTGAGCGACAATCACGACGCGGCCTTTGGCGTGCTGGTGCAGCCCGCCGCCGCCGATCTCGTGGTGGAAAGCGATCTGGGCGAGGTGGCGTTAACGGTCGATCGGCGGGTGACCACTACCATCGAGGTAAGCAACTTCGGCACCGTCGTCGCACCGAACACGCAACTCACAGTGACGCTGCCGCCGTCGGTGACGCTGATGAGTGCTTCGCCGCTGACATCGACCCAGAGCAACGGCGTTTACAAATGGAATCTGGGCATGCTCGGTGTCGACGAGTCGCGGCGCGTGACAATGACGCTGGCGCTTAGTCCGTCACTGGCGTTGACGCAGCCGCTGACCTTCCAACTCAACGCGACTTCAGCCGCGCCCGACCTGCACCCGATCAACAACACCGACGTCATCACCGACTACGCGACATTCGCGGGCCACGATGCCGAAGTGTGGCTCAACGTCGACGGCAACGTCGCCGCCGGGCAGGACATCACCTACACGCTGGGCTACGCCAACTATGGCAATCAACTTGCGCCGACTTCGACGGTGACGCTCACGCTCGATCATGCGCTCACGCTGGTCAGCGCCGTGCCGTCGGTCACGCGCATCGTCAGCGGCACGACGCTGGCGTGGGATCTGGGCGCGCTGCCGGTGGGCGCGCACGGCGCGATCGAGATTCACGCCCACGCCAACTCGCTGCCCTCGTCGGGCGGCGTGACCTTCGCGCAGTTGAGCAGCGCGGGCTTCGACATCGAAACGGCCAACAACGTGGCCTACGTCGTGCGTGATGGCTATGGGGCCGCGCCCGCGAACCATCACCTGTATCTGCCCTTGATCTTGCGTTGATGAATCAATTCGTCAGGGAGGAAGGTACGATGAAACGTTTATTCCTGGTCAGTTTGTTTAGCCTGTTGCTCGCGCTGGGAGGTCTGGCCTTGACCTCGGCCCTGGCCGCTCCTGATGACGCGCCTGGCGGCGCACCCACGCGGGTCACGAGCACGCCAGTCTGTTCGTCGATCGTCACTAATACAACCTGGCTGGCGATCAGCAGCCCGTTTGTGATCTGCAACAACGCGCCCATCGCCATCGCTCAGGGCGTCACGCTGACCATCGAGCCGGGCGTGGAAGTGCAGTTCGGATCGAACAGCCGCCTCAACGCGAACGGCACGCTGTCGGCCATTGGCACAGCGAGTGCGCCGATCACGTTTACGGGCGTCGTCACCACGCCGGGTTCGTGGCAGGGCATCGGAGTATTTGGCACGCTCAGTGTGACCAATCGATCGGTCTTTGATCACGTCGTCATCGAGTATGCGGGGATCAATGTATCGTCAGGCTCGCAGTTGCACCTCGAGCACGCCGCCGTCACGTTGAAGAACAGCCTGTTACGCCACGGCAGGCAGCACGGCGTGTACGGTGCGGCGAAGGGTATGGCTGACATCTCCGACACGGCCTTTGAAGATCATCCGGGTTACGCGGTGTACTTCTCCGATGGTGTCGTTAATCCGGTTTTGAGGCGGTTGACGGCCAGCGGCAACGGCACCAACGGTGTGGGTCTG
>JAUQXD010000812.1 GCA_030834835.1 Thermoflexales bacterium
GCGCGCATTGCCATTGCGGCGGGCAGCACCGCAGCTGCTGGCGGCGCCGCTGCTGCTGGCGGCGTCCACGCCATGCACGATCCCACCGAAGGCGGCCTGGCGACGGCGCTCAATGAGATGGCTGTGGCGGCGGGCGTCAACTTCACGATCGATGGTGCGGTCGTTCCGTTGTATCCTGAAACGCGCACGTTGTGCAACCGCTATGGACTCGATCTGTGGGGGGTGATCGCGTCCGGGTCGTTGCTCATCGCCGCCGACGTAGTGGATGCGCGTCACATCGTGACGGCGCTGCGCGATGCTAATATCGACGCCACGGTGATCGGTCGCGTGACGGGCAAGAGTGATGAGCCGACGGTGTACGTGAAGCAGCGCGACGAACTACGGCCCATTCCGCGTTTCGTCCGCGATGAGATTGCCCAGTTGTTTGAGTAGACTTTGCCGGACAGGTCTTAGGTCGCTACGGACATTGGATCAAGCCCTGCGCCCACAGACAGCCGCCGCACGACGGGAACGTGTTGCCCACGCAGTCTTCTTCGTTGGATTCCAGCATTTCGCAACCGCCGCAGAATGTACAGGGCGCAAAGGCAAAACTGTGCACGCGCTCGCGATATTCGACGTATTCGGGATCGAGCCACAGGTTTAGCAAGTTGTGATCGTTGACGTTGCCCAGGATGTGCGGCTTGACTTCGTGCTGATAGGCGCGGAAGTAGTGCGAGTGCTGATGCAGCATGGGCAGGCACGGCGCGACGCTGCCATCCCAGCCGATTGAGATCGTGCCGCCCTCGATGAAGTGACACACATCGGCCGCGCCGCCCAGGTTGTTGCCCGCCAGGTTGACGGTGTAGCCGCTTTGCAAGGCTTTCAGCAGTGGCTCGCTGGTGTCGGCGTTGAATTCCATGCGCGGCAAGAACAGGCGGGGTATACGGGGCGAAGCCATGTAAGCAGGATCGCGCAGACTTTTGGCGTACAGAATTTCGCCGCGCAGATCGTCGGTGTAGGGCAGCACATGGCTCATCATGAACTGCCGCGCGCCCAGCCGCTGCGCCAGTTTGAGCACGTCCGGCAATTCGTGGATGTTGCGCTTCATCGCCACAAACGCGATGTCGATCTCCGGTTTGGCAAAGTGCCCGCCCTTGCGCAAGTGGCGCAGGCGCATGACGTTCTCGATCACGAGCGGCAACTGTGCACCCATGCGGACGTCGGCAAAACTCTCGGCGCGCGCGCCATCGATCGAGATCCACAGATTATCGAGGCCGTTGGTGACCAGTGCCCGCGCGTTCTCTTCAGTCAACAGCGTGCCATTGGAGATCATCTCCACGGTGCAGCCGATCGCTTTGGCCCGCGCGATCCAATCGAGCGTGTGCGGGTGCAGCAGCGGCTCGCCCAGGCCGCCGAAGAAAATCGAGGGGCGCGGCTCGATCGTTTTGAGTTGATCGAGCAGCGCGGTGAACGTCGCGTCGTTCATCGTGCCCAGTTCTTCATTCCACACGTTGCGAATGCAGGTGCGGCAATCGAGGTTGCAGCAGACCGTCGGTTCGACATAGACCTTGACCAGGTGCGTGACGGGCCGGTGCAGTCGGACGTGATTAAGGTCGTTTTCCAGCCGCACATGTGCACCCGGCGTCAAGCCGTATTGCGCGGCGACTTCGTGCGGGATGACAATATCACCTTGCTCATTGACATGCGCCCAGGCAGCTTTCTTAGCCGTTAACATTTCCATGTGACGCCCCTTGTACAGCAAGTGTGTCCATTGTAGGTGCATCACAGGGGCCGCTCAAGCCCCCAAATACATGAATTTGGGGTGATGGGTGGCACCAAACTCGGTGGCGTCCAGCGTTGGGCCGACGGTCTGAGCCGGGCTAGAACGGTTTGAACATCATCAGCCATGCGATGACGACGATGCCGCCAAACCCGATAGCGGTGAGCAGCGCCGGATTGCCTTTGTCCAAAGCGGCGTTGAGCGCTTCGGCGCTGGCTGGCTCGATCGGCGGTTGGGGTTTGCCGCCTGCCATATACGGCAGCCCCGCCAGTTTGCGCGCTTCGCCATAAAGGCTGGAGCCAAAACGCGTCATCAGCACCACGATGGCGATGAGCAAGATCAACGCGATCCAGATCCACGCCCGCCCCCACCAGCTGCCCATAAAGCCCAGCACGATGCCCAGGATAAACAACAGGCCGAGGCTGCCGTACATCACCGGATATGAGGCGGCGGAGAGTTCCAGCAGCGCACGCACTTTTTCCGGGCTGCGTTCACTCCGCAGCCGGTACGCGACGCCCGCCGAGACGCCGTGCGCCATCAGAAACCCGAAGACCCCGGCAACATGCAGCAAAACCAGTATCGGATACATGCTTCCTCCCTTGTGCAAGCACCTGTGTGATTATGGGGGAACAAGGTGTGGCTGGCACCTTATTGGCCGTTCAACTCCGCTCGAATTTTACCGCAAATTGCACCGACTGGTTCTACACAACACAAAAAGCGCGGCCTGTTATGTAAGACAGGC
>JAUQXD010000813.1 GCA_030834835.1 Thermoflexales bacterium
CCCTGCTCAACAACACTACGCTCGATGCGTCGCCGGTCAGCGCGTTACAGACGTATAGCGAGGCGGCGCGCACCCTGACACTCTTGCTCACCATCTTTAGCGTGCCGGTGCTGATGCTAGTGCTGTTCTTCATCGGGCAGATCGCGTCGATGGTGGTGCAGCGCGGCCAAGGCGAAGTGGCTTTGCTGCGCAGCCGCGGTACTACTCGCGCGCAGGTGTTGTTCATCCATTTATTGGAAGGCGTGTTGATCGGCGGGCTGGGCTTGATCGCCGGATTGGCGGCGGGCGGCGCGTTGGCGCAATGGATGAGCCGCATGCGCACCTTTCTCGATCCGACGTTGACGAATGGCCATCCACTCTTGATCGTCTTTTCGCCGGCAGTCGTGTGGTACGGCGTGATCGGCGTGGCATTGGCAATCGGGACGATGTTGATTCCGGCCGTCGCCGCGTCGCGCCACACGATCGTCACCTTCCGCTGGTCGCAGGCGCGCACGCTGCGCCAGCCCGCGTGGCAGCGCTATTTTCTTGATGGGCTGCTGCTGATCCCGACGACCTATGGTTGGTATTTGCTGCGCCAGCAGGGCAGCATCGCGCTGGCGGGCCAGAGCGGCAGCCCGTTTTCCAATCCGTTATTGTTTCTGGTTCCGGCGCTGTTTTGTTTTTCACTGGCGTTGATTGGCCTGCGCCTGTTTCCGTTACTGATACGCGCCTTCGCCTGGCTGGCCGATCGATTGCCGGGGATCACGGCGCTGTTGACGCTGCGACAGGTAGCGCGCTCGACCGGCCAGTATGCCGGGCCGCTGCTGCTGTTGACGATCACGTTGAGCCTGGCGACATTCTCCGCATCGATGGCGGCCACGCTCGATGGGCATCTGACCGATCAAGCCTATTATCAGGTGGGCGCGGATGTGAATCTGGCCGAACTGGGCGAAGACACAACCGAGCAACAACAACAAACTTTGCCCGGTCAACAACAGGTGCAGCAGCCTCGAAAAGAAGGCGAACCGCGCTGGTTGTTCGTGCCGGTGAGCGAGCACTTGCGGGTGCCGGGCGTGAAGGCAGCGGCGCGAGTGGGCGATTACGCCGTGACGAGCAACATCGGCGGGCGGCAGCAGACCGGTCGGGTGTTGGGCATCGATCGGGCGGAGTTTCCCGCCGTGGCGTACTTTCGCCGCGACTTTGCCAGTCGCGAAGCATTGGGCAGCCTGATGAATCGCCTCGCGCTCGATCGCACCAACGTGCTGGTCAGCCGCGATTTTCTGGACCGCAACACGCTGAAGATCGGCGACCCGATCAAGTTGACGGTGGATGCGGCCGGTGAATTCAAGTCGATCGATTTCACGATTGCGGGCGTGCTGGAATTATTCCCGACCCTGTATCCACAGGATGGCCCGTTCTTCGTGGCGAACCTCGAATACATATTTGAGCAACTGGGCGGCCTGTATCCGTACGATGTGTGGCTCGCCACCGATCGATCCGTGCCCGGCGATCAGATCGCGGCGGGCGTACGTGATCTGGGCGTGACGGTCGTCACTGCCGACGATGCGCGCAAATTGATCGACGTGGAGCAGGCGAAACCGGAGCGGCAAGGGGTGTTCGGACTGTTGTCGGTGGGTTTCCTGGCGGCGGCGGCGTTGACGGTGCTGGGCTTTCTGGTGTACGCCATCGTGTCGTTCCGGCGGCGCTTCATCGAGTTGGGGATGCTGCGCGCCGTGGGTCTGTCCGTGCAGCAGATGGCGCTGTTTCTCACGGGTGAACAGGCAATTGTAATCGTGACGGGCGCGGGTTTAGGCACAGCGTTAGGCGTTGCGGCAAGCCAACTGTTCATTCCGTTCTTGCAGGTGGGCGCGGGCAAAACCGCCACCGTGCCGCCGTTCGTCGTGCAGATCGCGTGGAATCAACTATGGACGATCTACGCCGTCTTCGGCGCGATGTTCCTCGTCGCGGTCGGGGTGTTGACTGCGCTGTTGATTCGCATGAAGGTGTTTGAAGCGATCAAGTTGGGAGAGTCGATCTAACCCTCACCCCAGCCCTCTCCCTTTCAGGGAGAGGGCGTGGCTGCCTCCTCGCCCTGGTAGGGAGAGGATTGAGGTGAGGGTCGATTTCGTTCGGAGGAAGAGATGTTGCATCTTCGTAGAATTGTATGGCTGCTCGGTTGCTGGATGCTTCTGACGCTTACCGCGTGTGGCGCCGGCGCTTCGGATGTGGAACCGACTCCTACGCCGCTGCCGACGCCCGTCGTGGTGGAGAAGCCGATCTATACCGTGCAGCGCGGGCCGGTGACGAAGTCGCTGGAATTTACGGGCCGCGTCGCGCCGGTGAATCAGCAGGATTTGTTCTTCCGCACCGATGGCTTCGTGCGCAACGTCAACGTGCAGCGGAACGATCGGGTGCAGGCGGGCACGCTGCTGGCCGATCTGGAAA
>JAUQXD010000814.1 GCA_030834835.1 Thermoflexales bacterium
TCGGAGCAAGAACTAACCGATTGGCTGACCGGCAAGACGAATCCCGATCACGACTTCTCGGCCTACCTGAAGGAACCGCAGGTCAAGATGATGGTCGCCTTCATTCAGGACGGGCTGTTTGAGACAGAGCCATACATCAACGCCGATAAGACCGTCAAGGGTGATGCCGCCCAGGGCAAGTCGTTGTACGAAGGCGTGTGCAAAATCTGCCACAGCGACGACGGCAAAGCGCTTAACTTCGGCGACGACAGCGCACCTGAGTACGTCGGCACGATCGCCAAAGATAACCCGTGGGAGTTCTGGCACAAGGTCAGCTTCGGCCAGCCCGGCGCACACATGCCAGCCGGCCTGAACTTCGACTGGACGCCCGAAGACTACGCCAACCTGTTGGCTTACACCCAGACTCTGCCCGAGAAGTAGATCATGCCGTTGGCGGCCGTGGGGCGAGCGTGACGTTTGCCCCACGGCTCTGGAGTTTCACCATATGAAACGACTTATTCTGCGACTCATTCACTGCCTGCCTTATGCCGCACTCGTTGCGATCGCATTCGGCGCGTGGCTGGCCGTGTCGCTGTGGATCGGAACACCGTCCGCTCACGCGCTACCCGAATACGCCACGCGCACCGGCGAACCGTGCGCCACCTGTCATGTCAATCCCGGCGGCGGCGGCCCGCGCACACTGCGCGGCCTGCTGTGGTCGGCGCGCGGCCGGTCCGATCAAGTGCCGACTCTGCCCGGTGTGTTGATCGCGCCCGGCGTGCGCGACGGCGCGGAACTGTACCTCATTGCCTGCGCCGCCTGTCACGGCACAAAAGGCGAAGGCACCTTCGGACGCGAACTGAGCGGCACTTCATTGCGAGAGGGCAAGATTCGCACGACCGTGCTGAATGGGCGCGCGCGCAGCGGCATGCCTGCTTTTGAAGGCCAGTTCACGCCCGATCAGCTTGACGCGCTGGTCACGTTCGTCGCCGGTCTCGCCAGCGGCGAGATCACGCCGCCCCCCGACTCATATCCGCTGCCCCCGGCCGAATTCAAATGTGCGCCAGTCGCGGGGCCGATGAAGCGCAGAGGCAACTAATATGACGCTCCGCACGGGAATCACTCGCCGTCAATTCTTGAAACTGGCCGGCATCACTGCGGGCAGTGCCGCGATGATGGGTGGCGTCCAAAGCCTGCTCGTCGCGCAAAGCGTAGCCGCCGCATCGAGTTCGCTCGTCACGTCGGGCGAGGACGTGATCGTCCCCGGTGTGTGCTTGCTATGCCCCAGCGGTTGCGGCATCCTCACCCGCGTCGCCGATGGTCGCGCCGTGAAACTCGAAGGCAACCCGATGCACCCGATCAACCTCGGTGCGTTATGCCCGAAAGGGCAGGCGGCGCCGGAGCTGCTCTACAACCCCGATCGGCTTGCCGGCCCGTTGAAGCAGATCGGCACACGCGGATCGGATCAGTGGCAGTCGATCAGCTGGGATGAAGCTGCCCAACTCGTCGCACAGAAACTCAACGACTTGCGCGCCGCCGGTCAACCCGAACGGGCCGTGTTGATGCATGGCGAGACGCGCGGTCAACTGCGTTCGTTCTTCGAGCGGTTCATGCAAGCGGTCGGCTCGCCCAACGTCATCTCGCGCGAAAGCCTCAATGTCGCCGCAGCCAAACTGGGCATGTACCTGACGCAAGGCATTTACGATCTGCCCGCCTACGATCTGGAGAACAGCAACTATGTGCTGGCGTTCGGCGCCAGCCTGCTCGAGGCTGGACGCACGCCCCAGCGCATGGTGTCGGGTTACTCGTTCATGCGGCGCGGGCGCGCCGAGCGCGGCAAGGTCGTCGTGATCGATCCGCGTCAGGGCGTCAGCGGCGCGAAGGCCGACGAGTGGATCCCGATCAACCCCGGCACCGATGCCGCGCTCGCGCTGGGCATGGCTAATGTGATCATTCGCGCCGGGCTGGTGGACTCGGACTTCATCCACAACTACGGCTTCGGCTTCGAGGATTTTCCCGGCGAAGGCGGCAAGTCGCACAAGGGCTTCAAGACCTTCGTGCTGGAAAATTACGATCCGCAGCGGGTCGAACAGATCACGGGCGTGCCGGCCACGACGATCTCGCGGCTGGCGGGCGAGTTCGCGGGCAACAAGCCGGCGGTTGCCATTCTGCCCGGCAAGGGTGGCCTGCTCAACGGCAGCATCGGCGGTGTGTACGCGGCCATGGCGATTCACAGCCTCAACGCGCTGGTGGGCAGCATCGAAGCGCCCGGCGGCGTGATGACGCAGCGCTATTTCCCCTACGTGGACTGGCCGGAGTTGCCTGAGGACCCGATTGCGAAAAAGGGCTATGCGACCGAGCGCGCCGATGGCGCGGGCACACAATTCCCGCTGGCCCGGCACGCCTATCAAGCCGTGGCCGATCGGGCCGCCGATGATCCGATCGAGGCGTTGTTTCTCTACGATGCTAATCCTGTGTATGAAACGCCGGGCGGCACGCGCTTCATCGAAGCGCTCAATCAAATTCCGTTCGTCGTGTCGTTTTCGTCGTTCATGGACGAAACGGCGCAGCACGCCGATCTGGTCTTGCCGGAACCGACGTTCCTCGAACGCTGGCAGGATGATGCGATTGAGGGGCTGGGCTATCCCGGTGTGGGCTTGCGCCAGCCGGTGATTGCACCGCGCCTCGACACACTCAACACCGGCGACTTCTTCCTGCGTGTGGCGAAAGCGATGGGCGATCCGATCGCGGCGGCTTTCCCGTGGAACTCTTTCGAGGACGTGTTGCAGTATCGGTTGAAGGACATCGGCGCCGAGTGGAATACGCTGAAGGAACTCGGCGTGTGGATCGCGCCCGGCTATCACTTCGCGCGGCGCGGCAGTGAGAACTGGATCAACGAAGTCGCCGGCGCGGATCGCATGAACTCGCCGCGTGATGGCCGCTTCGATTTTTACAGCCGCGAACTTAACTGTTTGCTCGGTAGCCTGGATAAAGATCAACTAGCCCGACTGGGTATCTCGCTGGGCGGCGACGCCGTCAACCTGCCGCATTACGAGCCGACGCCGTTCGCCGGCGATCCGGTCGAGTTTCCTTTTGTGCTGAATGTGATCACGCTGATGAGCCTCGGCCCGGTCAGCGCGGCGGCGAATATGCCCACGCTGCAAGAGATCAGCGGCATGACCGTCGGCGAAACGTGGGATAGTTGGCTGGAGATGAATCCCGAAGCGGCGAAAGACCTCGGCTTGAACGACACAGACCCGGTGTGGGTTGAGAGTCCCTTCGGCAAAGCGAAAACAAAGGTGCGTTGGGTCAAGGCGCTGCGCCCAGATGTGGTGAACCTTCCTTACAATCAAGGTCACACGGCGATCGGGCGTTGGGCGAAAGATCGGGGCGTGAACGGGCTGGCGCTGCTTAACCCAACCAGCGAACCCGCCGCCGGTCTGGCCGCGTTCACGAATACC
>JAUQXD010000078.1 GCA_030834835.1 Thermoflexales bacterium
ATCGATCGCCGTATCGCGTGTGGCTGAGCGAGATGATGCTGCAGCAAACACAAGTGGATACGGTGATTCCGTACTTCAACCGCTTTCTCGATCGGTTTCCCACGCTCGCTGATCTCGCCGCTGCCCCCATCGGCGATGTGCTGAAGTTGTGGGAAGGATTGGGCTACTATGCGCGAGCACGCAATCTGCACAAAGCTGCGATTGTGATCATCAACGACCTCAACGGCGAGTGGCCGCGCACCGTCGAGGGCTTGATCGCCCTGCCCGGCATCGGCCGCTACAGCGCGGGCGCGATTGCGAGCCTGGCCTTCGGCGTGCGCGCCCCCGTGCTGGATGGCAACGTGATCCGCGTGCTGTGCCGTCTCTTCGCCATTCGGCGCGATCCGAAAGATGCGAAGGTGCGCGAAGAACTGTGGCAGTTGGCGGAAGAACTACTCCCCCTCGCCCACACAGGGCGAGGGGGCCGGGGGGTGAGGGTCGCTTCGCTTGCGGGCGAACACAACGAAGCCCTGATGGAACTCGGCGCGACGATCTGCACGCCCCGCAATCCCCGCTGCGACGTGTGCCCCATCGCCACGCACTGTGCGGCCAAACGTCTTGGTCTGCAAGATCAACTGCCGATCAGGACGAAGCGCAAGCCCCTGCCTCACTACGATGTCACCGCCGCCGTGATTCGCCGCAACGGCCGTATCCTCATCGCACAGCGGCCTTTCGGTGGACGGTTGGGCGGCCTGTGGGAATTTCCCGGCGGCAAGGTCGAGGCGGGCGAGACGCTGCTGCAATGCCTGCGCCGCGAGATCAAAGAGGAGTTGGGCTTTCGTATCAAGGTCGGCGACTTCATCACGGCGATCGATCATGCTTACACGCACTTCAAGATCACACTGCACGCTTTCGAGTGTACGGTCGTGTCGGGCGAGCCGCGCAAACTCGGCGTGGAAGATTTCAAGTGGGTGCGGATGGGTGAACTGAGCAAGTTCGCTTTTGCCAGGACGGACTTAAGGATCATTGAAGCCCTGAAAAAACGATCCACGAATTGACACGAATCACCGCGAATGTTTTGACGTATTGCGTGATGCGTGGTGCGTGTAGTATCATAGCCGCTAGTCTTGCGTGGTGCGTGGATCATCAGGAGCGCAGTTATGACGGAGCACGGCAAAGTGAAGCGGCGTCGGTTTCATCCGGCCTATGTGTTGGCGGCCAGCGTCATCGCGATTGTCGTCTTCTTCGGCAGTCTGGCGCTCTTTCCTGAATGGAGCCAGTCGGCGGCGCTGATACTGGCGTTGGCGGTTGGCGGCATCTTCGGCGCGGTAACTTTTCTGGCAGATTTTCGCACGGCCTTCGCCCCCGAGGCCGATCCGCCTGCCCCACCGCCATCCGTCGTCACATCACACACAACAATCAGCGGTGATCACGTCGGCGGTGACAAAGTCGATGGCAACAAGATCACCGCCGGGCGCGATGTGGTGATCAATCAAGTTACCGCACCCCTCGTCAATGCCCTACACCAACTCCCGCCCCCGCCCGCCGATTTCACCGGACGCACCGCCGACCTCGACGCGATCCTGAACGACATTGCGCATGGCGCGTTGATCTCCGGCGTGCGCGGGATGGGCGGCATCGGCAAGACGGCGCTGGCGCTGGTCATCGCCGAACGGTTGAAGCCGCAGTATCCCGATGCGCAGTTCTTCCTGCCATTACGTGGCGCGAGTGATGCGCCCGTGAAGCCCGTCGAGGCGATGCAGTCCGTCATCCGCGCTTATCATCCCACAGCCCAGCTGCCCGACGATGCGACGCAAATTGCCGCGCTGTATCGATCTGTGCTGGACGGTCAACGCGCCATCGTGCTACTGGATGATGCAAAGGACGCTACTCAAGTCTTGCCTCTCTTGCCTCCTGCATCTTGCATCTTGCTCATCACCACGCGCAATACGTTCGCAGTACCGGGCCTGCATGCCCGCAAATTGGAGACGCTGTCGCCCGCTGATGCTCACGATTTGCTCATCGCCATTGCGCCGTCACTTGCGGGTGTCATCCTGAGCCGCACAGCGGCGAAGGATCTCTTCGCCAATCAGCCTGAGATTCTTCGCGCCTTTGGCGCTCAGAATGACACAATTCAAATCGCAGATGTCATCGCACTTTTCTGTGGCTACTTGCCCTTGGCCCTGCGCGCCGCCGCGAGTTTGATTGCGGCCACCCCGGACTTGAACCCACTGACCTACGCCACCCAACTACGCGACGAGCGCACGCGCCTGACGAAGATTGGCAAGGAGGGCGTGGATATTGATGTCGAAGCCTCACTCAATTTGAGCTACCGGCAACTGTCTCCCCAAACTGCACAAGTATTTGGGGAGCTGGCAGTATTTCCCGACTCATTCTATGCGATATCCGAAGAAAACGTGTGCAAAGACGCGGGCCACGTACATCTAAGTCAGTTGGTAAAGCTTAGTCTCGTGCAATTTGATGAAAACCGTAATCGTTACCGTTTACACGACTTGATCAGGCTTTTTGCGAGGACAAAAGTTATCGACGAGGACTTGACGGTGACGCAACAGCGTCATGCGAAGTATTATGGAGGAATATCTCTTTACGCACAGCGCCTCTATTACCAAGGCAACAACCAGGCCTTAATTGCTTTAGATGTTTTTGACAGAGAGTGGCCCAACATCAGTCAAGGACAAAACTGGGCTACTGCTCATGGAAAAGAAGGGGCCGATATCGCGCGACTATGTGGGTTATACGCGAATAACGAACTATTGTCACTTAGGCTAGATCTACGTGACCAAGTCCGCTGGATAGAGTCGGCTTTAGCCGTATCCGATATCGTTGATGATCCACATCAGAAAGCAAGCCTGCTTGGTAATCTCGGCAGTGCATATGCGGAGTTGGGCAACAGGCATTATTCAATGCAACTGACTGAAGAGGCTCTTTCGATTTCTGTGAAAATTCTAGACAAAGCAGGCGAATGCATATGGCTAAACAACTTAGGTAATCGACATCGAGAAACAGGAAATAGACCAGAAGCGCTTCGCTATCATAAGCTTGCGTTGTCAATCGCGCGCGAGATAAAAGACAGGCGCAGTGAGGCAATGGTTTTAGGAAGTATTGGCAATACGTTATCCGACGCAGGGCAGACTAGCGATGCAATCAAATACTATGTCGAAGCCTTACCACTGACTCGCGAAATAGGTGATTTGCGTAGTGAGGGCAGGATTCTGAATAGTCTAGGAGTAGCTTATCTGAATATACGTGACACAAAAAACTCGATTGAGAGCTGCGAACGCGCGCTGAGAATAGCAACCACACTCGGTGACAGATTTACTCAAGGACAAGCCCTCTCAAACTTGGGGGCGCGTATTTTTACCAGGGAGAAATTGATAAGGCAATTAATACCCACAATAGACGCCTAACCTTGGCCAAAGAAATCGAGGATAAGCGTGGCACGGCAGCTGCTTTGGGAAATCTGGGGCTTGCCTATGTAGAAAAAGGCTTATTCACCGAAGCTATTGAACACTACTATTTGGCACTGGCGATAGTGCGTGAGCTATCTGACAAACCTAAGGAAGTAGCTACATTACTCAATTTGAGTACGGCGTTATGGGCCGTTGGCAAATCAACTGAAGCGATAGATTGTGCCACAACAGCCGTTGCGTTATGCAAGGAAATCAAGAGTCCACATGAACGAACAGCTCAGATATTGTTGACTGGGCTCAAAACGGGTTTTGTTTGAGCCGTGCAAGTCGAGGCCCTTGTGCTAACCATTCCTTTCGCCCTCATCCCCGGCGCATCCAGCGGCATCAGCGCGGCCACAGCCAAAGCGCTGGTGCGTGAAGGTGCCCGCGTGATTTTATTGGCGCATACGCAATCGACGCTGGACTATGTTGCAACGTACATTCGATCTGCTGGCGGCAACAGTTGGCGAAATGGAAACGCGAAGCAAATGACAAATGACCAATGAGCAAACGACAAAACACTCTGACACACCGGGCAAACCGTTTGTCATTTGTCATTCTTCATTGGTCATTGTCTGGTATAATCGCCCTCGCCTGTTCAACGAAACTCAGTTCAAGCAGTAACGAGTAATCGGTCAATCGGTAATCAGTTGACCAGTTACCAGTCAACCAGTTACCAACTCACTCGTCACTCACCCATGCCCAAACCACTCCGCCTAAACATCATGTATGCCGATACGGGCGGCGGTCATCGCGCCACCTCCCAGGCCGTGATCGATGGCCTGAAAGCGCGCTACGGCGACGGCGTCGAACCGGTGCTCTTCGACGGCCTGCGAACCTACGCGCCGTGGCCCGTCAGCCACCTCGACGACATGTACCCGTGGATGTCGGGCATGTCCAAGACGTGGGGCGACGGCTGGACGACCCTCAACGATCCCGACGTGGCGCGGCGTTTCATGCGCGGCTGGTGGCCCTATGTGCGCGACGCGGCCATCAAGATGATGCAAGAGCCGTGCGACGCCGTCGTCAACGTGCAGCCGCTCTACACCTATCCCGCCCTGTGGGCGATGGATCACATCGGCATTCGCCGGCCTTTCGTCACCATGGTCTCCGATCTGATCGTCGTCCACGCGCTGTGGTGCGACCCCTCCACCGATGCCTTCCTGGTGCCGACCGAACTCAGCCATGCGCGTGCGATTCAAAATCGCATCCCGCCCGAAAAAATCAAAGTGGTGGGTCTGCCCATCCGATTGTCCTTCGCCATCCCGCCGAAACCCAAGCCTGTCGTGCGCCAGCAGCTGGGTCTGGCCGACAAGCCCACGATCATCTTGATGGGTGGCGGTCAGGGTCTGGGCGGCGTCTTCGAGATTGCGGAAGCGATCGGGCGCAGCGGGCTGGACGTGCAGTTGATTGTAGTCGCAGGACGCAATAAGAAACTCAAAGAGCAGCTCGACAGCGCCCGTTGGCCGATTGAACTGCGGCCCTACGGCTTCACGCCGGACATTCCCGACCTGATGAACGCCGCCGACGTGTTGATCACCAAGGCCGGTCCCACCACCATTTGCGAAGCCTTCACGCGCAACCTGCCTATCATCATCAGCGGCTATATTCCGTCGCAAGAGGATCAGAATGCGGATTACGTCATCCAGAATCGTGCGGGCGTGCTGGCCGAGCAGCCGGAGTTGATCGTCGAGACGCTGCGGCAGTGGCTGGGCGATCCGGCCCTGCTGGCCGAACTGTCGCGCAACTCTGGCGCGCTGGCCCGCCCTCGATCGGCCATCGATGCCGCCGAAGAAATCTACCGCATCGCGACCACCCGCCCCACCACCTATCGCGTCCACAGGCGCGAACCGCTGCTGGCGCGGCTCGATCGCTTCTTTGGAACCTAGCGCGCTGTCGTTGGGCGCGCCGCCGCCGCTGTCAGACGTGTCTTTGTCAGATTCCCGTCAAGCACGCCGCGCCATTCGTGCTAAAGTAGTAGCCGTAGTGAGTCAAATCATACGCCGCTAAAAAGGCCCACCTCATGCTTGCCAATGCCTGGTCTTTCCTATCCGCGTGGTACAACCTGCCCTTCACTATCCTGCTGGCCATCTGCGCATTGCTGGCCGTCTTGCAGCTGATCGGGCTGGGCGGCGAAGCCGACTCGCACGATGTGGATCATGATGTCGATCTGGATCACGATGTTGATCTCGATCACGACGTTGATTTGGATCATGACGCCGACCTCGATCATGATGCCGATGTCGATCACGGCGTTGACCACGACGCCGAAAGTGTCCCGACTACTCTGTCGGTGCTGGCGTTTATCGGGCTGGGCAAGGCGCCCCTGCTCGTCGTGCTGTTGATTTTCTTCGGCGCGATCGGCATTTTAGGCTGGGTGCTCAATAGCCTGGTACAAGGGGCGTTGGGTTCATATCCGGGCGTGGCCTTTATCGTGGTGCTACCGCTATCGATCTTCGTCGGCGGGTTCGTCAGTTCGCGCACGGCGCGCCTGATTGGCCGCGCGTTGCCGCCCGTCAGCACCACAGCCATGCGCGCGCAAGCCCTGGTCGGTCGGCGCGGCGTGGTCGTCAGCCCGTTCATCGACGAGAAGTACGGCCTGGTGCGGTTGCGCGACGTCGGCGGCACACTGCTCAGCGTCTTCGCGATCATTCAATCGGGCGAGCCGATTAAACGCGGCAGCGAAGTCGTACTGGTGGCTTACGATCCGACGCTTAAACGTTACACGGTAGCCAATGTCTAAGCGTCTGTCAACTCTCAGGAGGATTGTCGAATGGAACCGTTGATTCCGCTGATCATTGTGGTTTTCATCGTCTTGATCGGGCTGGTGTTTGTCCGATCGATCATGCGCGCCTACGTCAAGACGCCCGCCAACCGTGCCTTTGTCCGCACCGGCGGCCTGGGGCGGCGGCCCGATGCTCCACCCAAAGTGGTGATGAATGGCGGTTCCTGGGTGTTCAGGACCATTCACGAGATCACGTGGGTCGATCTGGGCACGATGGCGATCGAGATTGAGCGCACCGAGAACAACGCGCTGCTCACGATCGATCCGCAATACGCCGACATCAAAGTGATCTTCTACATCAAGGTCAACCCCACGGTCGATGGCATCGTGGACGCCGCGCGCACGATCGGCGGCAAGCAGGTCGATGCGAACGCCGTCAAACAATTGGTCGACGCCAAACTCGACGGCGCCTTGCGCGACGTCGCCGCGACCTTCACGTTGATGAGCCTGCACCAGGAACGCGAGAAGTTCATTCAAGAGGTGCAGAGCCGCTTGAAGACCGACCTCGAAGAAAACGGCCTGATGCTCGAAGCGGTCTCGATCCTCACACTGCGCGCGGCGAAGCAAGGCTCGTTCGGCACCGACGACGTCTTCGGCGCCCAGGTGGCGCGCGCCAATGCCCAGGTCATTCAACAGGCCCTGAAAGAGCGCAACGACATCGAGCGCAAGACCGAAATCGAAATCAAGCAGCGCGACACCGGCACGGCGAAACAGCGGCTCGATCTCGATCGCGACCTGTCGCTGGCGACGGCCACGCAGGAACGCGAAGTCCGCACGCTGCAGGCGACCGAGAAAGCCGTAGCCGATCAGAAGGTGTATGAGGAAGGACAGAAGTCCGAACTGGCCCGCGTGTCGAAAGAACGCGCCGTCGCGCTGGCCGAAATGGAGCGTGAACAGCAGATCGGCATTCAGAACGAGCGCAAGCAGCAAGAAGTCCTGGCAGCCGAAATCATCCGCCGCCAGGCGCTGGAACTGGCCGAGCAGCAGCGTCAGATCATCGTGACGCAAGAGCAGCAAAAACGCGAGTTTGCCGAGAAAGAGCGGTTTATCGTATCGGCGCAGCGTGAAGAAGCCACGCAGAATGTGAAGACCGTCGAGGCCACGCAGCAGGC
>JAUQXD010000815.1 GCA_030834835.1 Thermoflexales bacterium
TTTGTAGCGGAGTTCGGTGCCGTCTTTGCTAAGCTTAAACTCGGCCTTGCCTTTGGCGCGCGTGTCGATGACGACGCCGATCGGTGGCACTTCTTGATCGCCCGATAAACGTGTTTTGAACTTCATCGAGTCTGCAAAGACGGTCGCAGTGACCGTCAGCGAGACGACGAGCGCCACCAACAAGATCGAGCGACGCAGCTTGTTCATATCATCCTCCCTTTGCCTGTAATTGTAAGTTGTCCGGACTACTGATGATTACGCGCCGGATCGCCGCGCGGATTGCCACTCGACACTCGAACAGGTTTGCCCATTGCTTCACAAACATTTCTCGCCTATACTTGAGGCAACCCCATCCTACCTCATAAGGAGCGCATCATGTCTGACGGCATTGGTTTTGCCCTGACCGGCGAGCAGAAAATGTTGCAGCAGTTGGCGCGTGACTTCTCGCGCAGCGAGATCGCCCCGGTAGCCGAGCATTACGATCGGACCGCCGAATTCCCGATCCCCGTGATCGCAAAGGCGCGGCAGGCGGGTCTGATCAACACCAACATTCCGCTGGACTACGGTGGCGGCGGTGCGTCGTTGGTGGAAGAAGCGATCGTGTGCGAGGAACTGGCCTGGGGCTGCACGGGCATCAGCACCACGATCATGATCAACAATCTGGCCGCCATCCCGATTATTGTGGCCGGTTCCGAAGAGCAGAAGCAGACCTGGCTGGGCCGCATGTGCGAGGGCCAACTGGGCGCGTATGCCGTGACCGAGCCTGCGGCCGGTTCCGATGTGGCGGGCATGCTGAGCACGGCCACGAAGAAGGGCGATGAGTACGTCATCAAAGGCAGCAAGACGTTTATCAGCAATGCCTCGTACTCTAACTTCTTTGTGGTGTTTGCGTACACCAATAAAGCCGCCAAACATCGCGGCATGAGCGCCTTCATCGTCGAACGCGATCGACCCGGCTTCAGCGTCAGCAAGAAATTCGACAAGCTGGGGCAGCGTGCCTCGGATACGGCCGAGATCACGCTGGATGAAGTGGTCATACCCGAATGTCAGCGGCTGGGCAAAGAGGGCGACGGCTTCAAGATCGCGATGCAGGTCTTTGATCGATCACGGCCAACGGTGGCGGCATCAGCCGTCGGGTTGGCGCAGCGCGCCGTGGATGAGTGCGTGAAGTATGCGAAGGAACGCACCACGTTCGGCGTGCCCATCTGGCAACATCAGGGCATCGGCTTCATGATCGCGGACATGGCGATGAACGTGGAAGCCTCGCGGCTGCTGTCATGGAAGGCGGCGTGGTTGGTGGATGAAGGCCAATCGAACACGAAACTGGCCGCGTATGCCAAAGCCTTCGCGGCCGACACCGCGATGAAGACCACCGTCGATGCGGTGCAGGTCTTCGGCGGCTACGGCTTCATGAAGGAATATCCCGTGGAGAAGTTGATGCGCGATGTGAAGGTCTTCCAGATTTACGAAGGCACGTCGCAGGTGCAGCGCACCATCATCATGCGGGAGTTGTTTAAGTAAGGAAACAAGTAGACAAGGGTATAGTAGACAAGACCCTCACCCCGTTTGGGGTGAGGGTCTTCTTTTGCCCGCAGGCAAATCCGACTTTGGGCTGAGGACAGTGCTGCGCCGTTACGCTAAACTGGATGCTATTGATTGCACCACAAATCACGATAAGTACAGACAACCCGAGGAGGTCTCTCATGGCA